>JBGSZD010000288.1:0-20273 GCA_041750575.1 Thiobacillus sp.
GGGCCTGCAGCAGGCCGGCTATGCCACCGACCCGGCCTACGCCCGCAAGCTCGCCGGGGTGATCCGGCTGATCGAGTCGGCGTGACTTAAGAAACCGGGATTGCGACCGATTCACCTGTCAGACGCATCGCATAAACCCCCCACAACCTACCCGCGTACAGACACATGGCATCCAATATTCTCACCATCGGCCAAAGCGCCCTGTCGGCAGCCCAGGTTGGGATGAGCACGACCGGACACAACATCGCCAATGCCGCGACGCCGGGCTACAACCGCCAGGTCGTGGTGCAGGGCGCGGCGCTGTCGCAGAATTTCGGCTTCGGCTTCCTTGGCCAGGGCACCGAGATTTCCACGGTCAAGCGGGTGTACAGCGACTATCTGGGTACCCAGGTGCAGCACGCGCAGTCGTCGACCAGCCAGCTCGACAGCTACTATTCCCAGATCACGCAGATCAACAACATGCTCGCCGACCCCGATGCGGGGCTGTCGCCGGCGCTGCAGGATTTTTTCGGCGGGATTCAGGACGTGGCCTCGAATCCGGCGTCGATACCCGCACGCCAGGCGGCATTGTCGACCGGGGAGTCGCTGGTGGCGCGCTTCCAGGGCATGGCGGGGCGGCTGGATGAGATGGAGCAGGGCGTCAACAGCCAGGTGATATCGAGCGTCAGCCTCATCAACACCTACGCGGAACAGATTGCCAGCCTCAACGACGTGATCGGCCGCGCCCAGCGCGCGACCGGCCAGCCGCCGAACGATCTGCTCGACCAGCGCGACCAACTGGTGATGGACCTCAACAAGGAAGTCAAGGCCACCGTCGTCAAGCAGGGCGATGGCGACTACAACGTTTTCATCGGCAACGGCCACCCACTGGTCGTCGGCCTGAAAACCTCCACGCTCATCAACGTCGCCGCGCCGACCAACCCCGAAAAAATCGAGGTGGCCTACAAGGCCAGCGACGGCAGTACCGTCGTCGTGGGCGAATCGGGCTTCGTCGGCGGCAAGCTGGGCGGCCTGATCGAGTTCCGCAGCAAGACGCTGGAGCCGGCGCAAAACGCGCTGGGTCGCGTCGCCATCGGACTCGCCAGTACTTTCAATACGCAGCATCAACTTGGCTTCGATCTCAGCGGCACGGCCGGCGCAGCGTTTTTCAACGTTGCCGCGCCAGTGGTGCGCGCCAACGGCGAAAACACCGGCAGTGCGACCATCAGCGCCAGCATTTCCAACGCCGGCGCACTGACTACCAGCGATTACCAGTTGAGCTACGACGGCGCCAATTACACCGTCACCCGTCTGTCGGACAACACTGCGACCAGCTTCGCCGGCTTTCCGCAAACCATCGACGGCGTCGATTTCAACCTGGCTTCCGGCACCGCCCTGGCCGGCGACAATTTCCTGATCCGCCCGACCGTCAATGGCGCATCGGGCATCTCGGTGGCGCTCACCGATCCGGCCAGGATCGCCGCTGCCGCAAGCACCGGCGCCATCGGCGACAACGGCAACGCGCTGCTGCTGGCAGGCCTGCAAACCAGTTCTACCCTGGCCAACGGCACCACCACGTACCAAGGCGCGTATTCGCAACTGGTCAGCCAGATCGGCAACAAGACGCGCGAACTGGAAGTGACCAGCAGCGCGTCGGGCAAATTGCTGACCGAATCGACGGTTGCGCTGCAAAACGAATCCGGCGTCAATCTCGACGAAGAGGCCACCAATCTGCTGCGCTACCAGCAGGCCTACCAGGCGGCGGCCAAGGTCATGCAGATCGCCAGCGAAATGTTCGACATGCTGCTGACACTCGGCCGCTAACAGGAGAATCATCATGCGCGTCAGTACTCAGCAACTTTTCGAATCCGGCGGCACCCGCATCGGCGAATTGCAGTCCAGCATGCTGAAGACCCAGCAGCAGGTCGCCAGTGGACGCCGCATTCTGTCGCCGTCGGACGATCCGGTCGGCGCGGCGCGTGCGCTCGAAATCACGCAAACGCAGGCGCTCAATACCCAGTTCTCCACCAATCGCGCGCATGCCAAAAATGCCATGAGCGAACTCGATGGCATGCTCGCCGGCGTCACCGAACTCTTGCAGGATGTAAAGATAACCGTGATCAGTGCCAGAAACGGTTCGGTCACCGATGTCGAACGTGGTTTTATGGCTAGCGAACTGCAGGGCCGTTTCGAACAGCTTCTGGGCATGGCCAACAGCCGCGATACCGCTGGAAACTATATGTTTTCTGGCTTCCAGACCGCCACTGTCGCGTTTGTGGCGTCGCCGACCGGTGCGACCTATCAGGGCGATTCGGGGCAGCGTTTGATCCAGGTTGACTCGACCCGCCAGATGGCCGCGAACGCGACGGGTCAGGCAGTGTTCCAGGGTGGCGGACAGGATATGTTTCAAACCATGAACGATCTCGTCACGCTGCTGCAAACGCCGGTCGTGACGCCTGCCGACGCGGCGGCGCTGCAGGCGGGTCTGGATACTGCCGACAGCAATCTCGATCTCGCGCTTGGCAATGTGTCGACGACGCGTGCGTCGGTTGGCACGCGGATGCAGGAACTCGATGCGCTCGACATTGCGGGTGAAGACCGTGGCGTCCAGTACAGCCAGATGCTGTCGGAAATCCAGGATCTCGATTACGCCAAGGCGCTCACCCAGCTTTCCCAGCAGCAGGTCACGCTGGAAGCCGCGCAGAAATCCTTCGTCAAGTCATCCAGCCTGTCGCTCTTCAATTTCATCTGAGTCGGCTGTGCGCTCCCCTGAATCCCAGCCCGCCAGCCAGGTTAACAACCGGATCCGGCACCTGCTGTCCGGCGTATCGGAGCACGGCGACCAGCATCTGGCCGAGGTCGAGCGCGATCTGCTGCAGATGGACGTGCTGCTCGAGGAAGCGATCAGGAAACTCGGCGTCAGTTTCATGGCGATCCACCAGGCCATCTCGCGCCAGCAGGAAACGCTGCGCGGCATGGTCGCCGAATCGGCCGATCTGGCGGCCTGCACGTCCAACATCGAAGCGCTTCAGAGCGAAATCAGCCGCCATGTCGGCGATGCGGTAACCGGACTGCAGTTCCAGGACATGACCAGCCAGCTGATCCGGCGCATGGTCGCGCACCTGTCCGGACTGCGCGACGTCCTGGGCTCGCTCGACGCCGACGGCGAAGGCCTGAAGGAGAGTGCCGACGAAGCCTTGCTGGCACTGTTGAGCCATGCCGGCGAGCGCGCCGGCGCGAGCCGTGCTGCGCTGGCCGAAAGCGCGCGTAGCCCCGTGTCGCAACGCCACATGGAAAGCGGCGAGATTGAATTGTTTTGAGGACCGCCGAGGCGCGGACAAAGACGGAAATACGAACATGACAACAGCTAAAACGATACTGGCGGTGGACGACTCGGGCTCCTTGCGGCAGATGCTGTCGTTCATCCTGAAGGACGCCGGCTATGGCGTGATCGAAGCAGTGGATGGGCAGGATGGCCTCGACAAAGCAAAACGGCAGACAGTCGATCTGGTGCTGACCGACCAGAACATGCCGCGCATGGATGGCCTGACGCTGATTAAAGCGCTGCGCGGGATGAAGAATTACCAAAGCGTGCCGATTCTTATGTTGACGACGGAATCCAGCGACGAGATGAAATCCCAGGGACGGGCGGCCGGCGCAAGCGGGTGGATGGTCAAGCCATTCGACCCGGCACGGCTGACCGAAGTGGTCAAGAAACTGATCGGCTGAACAAAGTTCAAGCGTAGCGGCCGCGAAATACATTCGGCGCGGCATCACGGAGAAAAGACATGACAATCGATGTGAGCCAGTTTTACCAGGTGTTTTTCGACGAAGCGGACGAACTGCTCGCCGAAATGGAAAAGCTGCTGCTCGCGCTCGACGTTGCGGCACCCGATAGCGAGGAACTCAACGCGATCTTCCGCGCTGCCCATTCCATCAAAGGCGGCGCCGCCACCTTCGGATTTGCCGATATCACCGATGTCACGCATGTGCTGGAATCGCTGCTCGACCGCATCCGCAAGGGCGAAATGGCGTTGACTGCCGAGCATGTGGAAGCTTTCCTGATTTCCAAGGATGTGCTCGACATGCTCATGGATGGCCATCGCAATGGATCGAGCGTCGACCTGGACGCCGTCGCCAGCGTCAGTCGTCAATTGCAGGCGCTGTCCGAGGGCACTGCGGCCCCGGCGGTCGCGCCCAAGGCAGAAATCACAGACAAGACGGCGCCCGGGACGGCTGTCCCGATGGCCGATGCCGACGGCAACTTCCACTACCGCATCGAGTTGCCCGAAGTGCCGCAAAAGGATGTGGACGCGCTGGCAACCGAGCTCGGATTGATCGGCACGCTGACGCGGGACGCGCTCCCCGACCAGCGCGCGGTATTCATGTTTTCCACCACCGAAAGCCAGGACACCATCGTCGCGATCTGCGCCTTTGTGCTCGATCCGGACGATCTCAGGATCACGTCTGCGGGACCGTCGGCGGCGCCTGCCGCGCCGGCTGTCGCTGTCGAGACGGCCGACCCGGGCTACGGCCTGTTCGAGCCCTTGCCGGTGCAGCCGGTCGAAGTGCCCGCAGCGGTTGCACCAGCCGCTAGCGAGACCAAGAATCTCGGCCGCCGCGCCACCGACAAGGAAGCGTCCAGCGCAGAGTCCTCGTCGATCCGCGTCAGCGTGGAAAAAGTCGACCAGCTCATCAATCTGGTGGGCGAGCTTGTGATCACCCAGGCCATGATCGACCAGCGCATCGCCGCGCTTGATCCCATTCACCACGAGCGACTGCTCAACAGCGCCAACCAGCTCTCGCGCAACACGCGCGACCTGCAGGAGGCCGTGATGTCGATCCGGATGATGCCGATGGATTATGTCTTCTCGCGCTTCCCTCGCATGGTGCGCGACCTCGCCGGCAAGCTCGGCAAGAAAGTCGAATTCGTTACCCGTGGTGCCGCCACCGAACTCGACAAGGGACTGATCGAACGCATCGTCGATCCGCTCACCCATCTGGTGCGCAACAGCGTCGACCACGGATTCGAAATGCCGGATAAGCGTCTTGCTGCCGGCAAGAGCGAAACCGGCAAACTCACGCTGTCGGCCGCGCATCAGGGCGGCAATATCGTCATCGAGGTGAGCGACGACGGCGGCGGTCTCAACCGTGAACGCATCCTCGCCAAGGCCAAACAGAATGGCCTGCCGGTGACCGACGGCATGCCCGATCACGAAGTCTGGCAGCTTATTTTCGCACCGGGCTTTTCCACTGCCGAAATCGTTACCGACGTTTCGGGGCGCGGCGTCGGCATGGATGTGGTCAAGCGCAACATCACCGCGATGGGTGGTGTCGTCGACATCCGTTCGGTGCCCGGCTCGGGTACCACCATTTCGATTTCGCTGCCGCTCACACTGGCGATTCTGGACGGCATGCTCATCAAGGTAGGCGACGAAATCTACATCCTGCCGCTCGGCTACGTAATTGAGTCGCTGCAGCCCGCCGCTGTCGACGTCAAAGACATCGCCGGCCAGGGTCAGGTCGTTAAGGTACGCGAGGAATATCTGCCGCTGATTCCGCTGTACCAGATTTTCGCCATCGAGCCACGCTGCGCCGAGCCGTCCAAAGGCATCCTGGTGATCCTCGAATCCGAGGGCAAGAAAGCCGCGCTGCTGGTCGACAGTCTGGTTGGTCAGCAGCAGGTCGTGGTCAAGAATCTGGAGTCGAATTTCCGCAGAGTGGCCGGCATTTCCGGCGCCACCATTCTGGGCGATGGCGGCGTTTCGCTGATTCTCGACGTCGCCGCGCTGCTGCGGTCCAGCCGACAGCTCAACGCCGACGCGGCCTGTTTCTGAGCCGGCCGCATGCACTCGAATAGAAAAGGATTCTCAACATGATCACCCACAAGCAATCGTCCAGCGACCTGGAAGCCATCGATCAGGAAGACCTCAAGGAATACCTGGCCTTTACGCTTGGCGGCGAGGAATACGGCATCGACATCCTGCGCGTGCAGGAAATCCGCGGCTACGAGCCGGTCACGCGCATCGCCAACGCACCCGGGTTCATCAAGGGCGTGGTCAATCTGCGTGGCACCATCATTCCGGTCGTCGACATGCGCATCAAGCTTGAACTGGGCGAGCCCGTCTACGACCAGTTCACCGTGGTGATCATTCTCAATATCGCTGGCCGGGTGGTCGGCATGGTGGTGGATAGCGTCTCCGACGTGATCATGCTGAAGCCGGAGCAGATGCGTCCCGCGCCGGAACTCGGTTCGGCATTCGATTCCAGCCATCTGGTGGGTTTGGGCGACCTCGGCGAACGCATGCTGATTCTGGTGGATATCGACAAATTGATGAGCAGCGCCGATATGGGGCTGATCGAAAAAATCGCGGCCTGATGGCTTGGATCATTGCACGTTATAAAGGAGTACGAACATGTTGAAAAATTTGACCATCAAATCCAGGCTGGTTTTCGTGATTGGTTTTCTGTCAACTTTGCTGATAGCCATCGGTGCGTATGGACTCTTCAATCTGCATACCACTGACGAATCGTTGGAGCGGATATACAAAGACAGCGCTGTTCCGCTCGGAAAACTTCAGGAGATAACGGCGCTGTTCAACGAGAACCAGCTCGAGATCGCCGAAACGGTGGCTGGTCAGCTATCGACTTTCCCGGAAGATGTGGCGATGGTCGACAAGCGTGTTGCTCTTGCCAAGGCGCGGGTAGAAAAGATCGATGCGCTCTGGAAAGAGCTTGCCGATGCGCATCCGAGCGCGGCCGAGCTGAAGATGATGGACGAGCTTAAAGCCGCGCGCATGAAATACGGCAGTCAGGGTTTTCTGCCGACGATCGCTGCGCTATCGGCGCATGATTTCCAGCAAGCCAGCGAACTGCTGCTTGGACCGATGAAGGAAAACTATCCGGGCGTTCGTCAACAGCTGGATACCCTTGTCCGGGGCCAGCTCGACGACACCCGCAAGGAGTATGAACTTGCCGTTTCCCGCTATGAAATGGCAAGAAACCTCTCGATCTCGGCGATTTTCTTCGGCGTCCTTCTTGCGATCGGGGTGGGATATTGGCTGATCCGCGCAGTGACTCTGCCGCTTAATGAAGCCATACGTTTCGCGCACAGCATTGCCGATGGCGATTTGTCTCAAACCCCTCAGATTCGTGCAAACGATGAGACGGGGCAGTTGATGCATGCCATGATCGCGATGAACGAGAATCTCGCCGGTATCGTCGCAAGGGTTCGTTTGGGCACCGAGACCATAGAAGTGGCTTCTCGCGAAATTGCGTCTGGAAATGCGGATTTGTCGAACCGCACCGAATCGCAGGCCTCCAGCCTCGAAGAAACCGCCAGTTCGATGGAAGAGCTGACCAGCACCGTCAAGCAGAACGCTGAGAACGCACGCCAGGCCAACCAGCTCGTCGTCTCCACTGCCGAGATCGCCGGCAAGGGCGGTGCCGTCGTCGAGCAGGTGGTTGGCACCATGGCCTCGATCAAGGACAGCTCCAGGAAGATTGCCGACATCATTGGCGTCATCGACGGCATTGCCTTCCAGACCAACATCCTGGCACTTAATGCCGCTGTCGAAGCCGCGCGTGCTGGCGAACAGGGACGTGGCTTTGCCGTCGTTGCCTCCGAAGTTCGGAGTCTGGCGCAGCGGAGTGCCGGCGCAGCCAAAGAGATCAAGGCGTTGATCGAAGACTCCGTCGGCAAGGTCGAGACGGGCGGCAAGCTTGTCGACGAAGCCGGGCGAACCATGGACGAGATCGTCACCTCGGTGAAGCGAGTGACCGACATCATGAGCGAGATTGCGGCGGCGAGTCACGAGCAGAGTGCCGGCATTGAGCAGGTCAACCAGGCTGTGGGCCAGATGGACGAGATGACGCAGCAGAACGCGGCGCTGGTCGAACAGGCAGCAGCAGCAGCCGAGAGCCTCCGTGAGCAGGCCGGCAAGCTTGCCGAAGCGGTCAGCGTGTTCCGCATCGAGGGTAGCGGCTATAGCTTGCCCGCCGAACTTCCTGTGTTGCGAGACAAAATTGTTCCGTTGCCTGTCGTCGAAGCAGAACCCAGCCACTTGTCCGTGTCCCAGCCGAAGAAGCGGGCGGCGGCGGGTGCTGGCGACGAATGGGAAGAGTTCTAATAAATTCAATAGCGGAAGAACTAGGAGATAAAAATTCCACTGGAAAACTTGACATTGGCAAAGCGCATGGCTTTAGGGTTTTTGGTCCCATTTCTTTTCATGCTGGGTATTGGCATGGAAGGCTATTGGTCGCTAAAACAGGCCAATCAGAACATCGAGACGATGTATCAGGACCGTGTGGTTCCTCTCAGGGATCTTAAGTTGGTTGCGGATATGTACGCGGTCAATGTGATCGACACTGTGAATAAAGCCAACTCGGGCGTGATCAGTGCAGAGGAAGCCCTTAAAAACGTTCGCGATGCAAACGACACTATCACAAAGAGCTGGACCAATTACACCGGCACATTTCTGACTGATCAAGAAAAAGTGCTGGTTGCGGAAGCAGAACCGCTTTTCAAGGCGGCCAACCATGAGGTTGGGCGGCTGGAATCGAAACTGGGTGGCATGCATGGGCCGGTGAGTGGACAACTGGGTGATTACGATGGCCCGCTCTATCTGGCCATCGATCCGATTAGCCTGAAAATCTCTGAACTGATCGACCTTCAACTTAATGTGGCACGTGAAATTCGCGATGCCAGTGCCGCTGATTTTGCTGCCTCGAAAATGCTAAATGCCATGCTGGTGGCGATTAGCCTGGTGTTTATCGTATTGGCGGCATGGCTGATTATTCGTTCCATCACGCGTGCGCTAGGCGGCGAGCCGCGCTATGCGATTGAAGTGGCCCGTGCTGTTGCAAGTGGAGATTTCACGCGTGAAGTAAAGTTGCGGCCAGGCGACCAGACCAGCCTACTTCGCGCCATGAATGTCATGCGTATTCAACTGGCAGGAGCAATCGGCGATGTGGGCAGGGCGGTAAGCGCAATTGAAGGCGCCTCGCGCGAGATCGCCATGGGCAATGCCGACCTGTCGCAGCGCACCGAATCGCAGGCCTCGAGCCTGGAAGAAACCGCCAGCTCGATGGAAGAGCTCACCAGCACCGTCAAGCAGAACGCTGAGAATGCCCGCCAGGCCAACCAGCTCGTCGTCTCTACCGCCGAGATTGCCGTCAAAGGCGGCGCTGTGGTCAATGAAGTCGTCGAGACCATGGCCTCGATCAAGGACAGTTCGCGCAAGATATCCGACATCATCGGCGTCATCGACGGCATCGCTTTCCAGACCAACATCCTTGCTCTGAATGCCGCCGTCGAAGCCGCGCGAGCCGGCGAACAGGGCCGCGGCTTTGCCGTCGTCGCCTCCGAGGTGCGGAATCTTGCTCAGCGTTCGGCCGGTGCCGCCAAGGAGATCAAGGCCCTGATCGAGGATTCCGTTGGCAAGGTCGACACCGGCGGCAAGCTCGTCGACGAAGCTGGCAAGACCATGGACGAGATCGTCACCTCGGTCAAACGCGTCACCGACATCATGAGCGAGATTGCGGCCGCCAGCGGCGAACAAAGCTCGGGCATCGAACAGGTCAACCAGGCGGTTGAGCAGATGGACCAGATGACCCAGCAGAACGCCGCGCTGGTCGAAGAGGCGGCCGCCGCTGCCGAGAGCCTACGCGAGCAGGCCGGCAAGCTGGCCGAGGCGGTCAGCGTGTTCCACATTGATTGCGATCGCACAAACGCGGGCGACAGGCGCACATCGGCATCTGCGCCAGCCACGAACAAGTTACTGCGCATGGCACCCAAGCACGCCGCACGGCCGACATCGACTCCCATGAGCAAGCCGAAAAAAGTTGCGGTAGCCGGTGGTGGCAACGACGAGTGGGAAGAGTTTTAAGCATGTTGCCGAACCATGGCGATAGCCAAAACCTTTCACAAGAATTTAGGTTCCCTCAGGTCCTGCCGATACTCAGATAAGAAGATCATTTAAAGCGGAATCGTCAGCCCAGCCAAAATCGGTGCCCAGCATGAAGAAACGGGCGGATCGGGCAGCCGCGAACAATGGGAAGTTTTCATCCGTGGCGCGACAAGACCTTTAAATGGGCTGCAGAGCGGCAACACTTGGATTTCAGAGGGGTAACGGCAATGCAGACCAATCTACCAGTGACCAATAACGAGTACGTGCTTCAGGATCACCAGGCACCGACGTCGCGCACCGATATTCACGGCAATATCACCTATGTCAATCGGGACTTCATCCATATCAGCGGCTTTGCCGAGGATGAGCTGATTGGCGCGCCGCAGAATATCGTGCGCCATCCCGACATGCCACCCGAGGCGTTCGAGGACATGTGGAGAACGCTCAAGGCCGGCAAAGCCTGGACCGGGCTGGTTAAAAATCGCTGCAAGAACGGCGACTACTACTGGGTCGAGGCGAATGCCGCGCCGATTTGCGTGAACGACCAGATCATCGGCTTTACTTCGGTGCGAATGAAACCCGGCCGCGAGCAGGTCCAAGCCGCCGAGAGCACCTACCGGGCGATTCGTACGGGCGACACAACGCTTAAAGTTTGTGAGGGGCGTGCAGTCAAGCAAAGCTGGCAGCAACGCTTCGACTGGCTGGCCGTGCGTTCGCTCAAAGCCCAACTGATCCTGGCGGTTGCATCCGCTGCAGCCATGTTCCTGGTCATGGGTGTGTTGAGCTGGCTGGCTGCCAGCGGTGACGCATCGTATGCCCGAACAACCATGCTGCTTGCCGCCTTGAACATCCCGCTGGCGGGTGTCTTCGGGGTGCTGGCCTACCGCAGCATGGTGAAACCGCTGACCGGCATGCGGCGTGAAATCCAACGCCTGAGCGCGAGCGATCTCACCAGCCGCATCGACTCTGGTAGGCTTGAGGAAATATCTGGCATTCTGAATGCGTTGCGTGTGTTGCAGGTCAACTTGCGCTGGGCGATCGGACAGATCAAGGAAAGCACGGATATCGTCACGACTGGGGCCAGCGAAATCGCCTCCGGCAACGCCGACCTGTCGCAGCGCACTGAATCGCAATCCTCTTCGCTGGAAGAAACCGCCAGCTCGATGGAAGAACTCACCAGCACCGTTCGCCAGAATGCGGACAATGCCCGTCAGGCCAATCAGCTCGTCGTCTCCACTGCCGGGATTGCCGCCAAGGGCGGCGTCGTCGTTGGCCAGGTCGTCGACACCATGGCCTCCATCAAGGACAGCTCGCGCAAGATTGCCGACATCATCGGTGTCATCGACGGCATTGCCTTCCAGACCAACATACTGGCGCTCAATGCCGCCGTCGAAGCCGCGCGTGCGGGTGAACAGGGTCGCGGCTTCGCCGTCGTCGCTTCCGAAGTGCGCAATCTGGCCCAGCGTTCTGCCGGTGCGGCCAAAGAGATCAAGGCGCTCATCGAAGACTCTGTCGGCAAGGTCGACACCGGTGGCAAGCTGGTCGACGAAGCCGGTCGAACCATGGACGAGATCGTCACCTCGGTCAAACGCGTCACCGACATCATGAGCGAGATTGCTGCCGCCAGCTCCGAACAGAGCGCTGGCATCGAGCAGGTCAACCAGGCGGTCGAACAGATGGACCAGATGACCCAGCAGAACGCCGCGCTGGTGGAAGAAGCGGCGGCGGCCGCCGAAAGTCTGCACGATCAGGCCGGCAAGCTGTCACAACTGGTGGAAACGTTCAAGCTGGTCGGTGCGCGAAGTGGGACGTCGTATGCGGCACCTGCCTCGCTGCCTGCAGCTACGTCATCGAGCATGCCCCATCGATTGGCCGCCTGAGGCGACACGTTGGAACCTGAACCCCTGAAGTGCGCCCCTGTGGGCGGCTTCTCAAGTTGTGAAAGAGCGTTTGGCCATGAAGCCCGCCATCAAACCGACCGACAATTCCAAGGTGTTCGCTTTCACGCCACGCGATTTTGCACGGGTGCGCGACCTGATCTACAAGCAGGCGGGCATCGCGCTTTCCGAAAGCAAACAGGAGATGGTCTACAGCCGTCTCGCGCGACGTCTTCGCGCCAAGGGGGTGGACTCATTCACGGTCTATCTCGACCGCCTGGAAAGCGGTCGCGACGACGAGGAGTGGGAAGCCTTCACCAATGCGCTTACAACCAATCTGACTTCATTTTTCCGCGAGGGCCATCATTTCCCTCTGCTGGCCGAACATGCCAGAAAAGCGAAAGCGCCGCTGACGGTCTGGTGCGCGGCAAGCTCTACCGGCGAGGAGCCATACTCGATCGCGATGACCCTGTGCGAAGCCTTCAATACCCTGACGCCGCCGGTCAGCATTATCGCCACCGACATCGACACCAAAGTATTGGATGCGGCATCGAACGGCATTTACACGGCTGACCGGCTGGAGAAAATGTCTAGTGAACGCGTGAAACGCTTTTTCCTCAGGGGCAAGGGTGAGCGTTCCGGCCTGGTGCGCGTGCGTCCCGAGTTGCGTCAACTGATTGAATTCAAACCGCTCAACCTGCTGGCCTCCGCCTGGCCGGTGAAAGGGCCGTTCGACGTTATTTTCTGCCGCAACGTGATGATCTACTTCGACAAGCCGACGCAGGGCCGCATCCTGTCGCGCTTTGTGCCGTTGATGAAGCCGGACGGCCTGCTGTTTGCCGGGCATTCCGAAAACTTCGTCTATGTCACGGATGCCTTCACCCTGCGCGGCAAGACCGTGTACGAAGTGGCGCATTCACACCGGGTAACGAGGGCGCACGCGTGAATCCCGCCATCGAAGAGCATCTGGCGACCAATTTGTATTTCGACCGCACCTTCGATTGCGAAGCCGCGAAGATTCTGCCGGGTGAGTATTACTTCACCAACAAGCCGATGCTCATCGTCACCGTGCTGGGCTCCTGCGTGGCGGCCTGCATCCGCGACCGGGTGACGGGCATCGGCGGGATGAACCATTTCATGCTGCCGGACGGCGGCGGCGATCCCGGCAGCCCGGCGTCTGCCTCGATGCGCTATGGCGCCTAT
Source organism: Thiobacillus sp. (assembly GCA_041750575.1). Classification (GTDB taxonomy): domain Bacteria; phylum Pseudomonadota; class Gammaproteobacteria; order Burkholderiales; family Thiobacillaceae; genus Thiobacillus. The sequence goes on from JBGSZD010000288.1 coordinate 12,968, forward strand.
GCGATGGAAGTGCTGATCAACCAGCTCTTGAAAGCCGGCGCCCGGCGCGACAACCTCGAAGCCAAGGTGTTCGGCGGCGGCAACGTGCTGCGCGGTTTCACCAGTATCAACGTCGGCGAGCGCAACGCGCAGTTCGTGCGCGAATTTCTGCGCGCGGAGAATATCCGCATCGTGGCCGAGGACCTGAACGACGTGCACCCGCGCAAGGTGTACTTCTTTCCCCAGACCGGCAAGGTGCTGGTGAAAAAGCTCAAGCAGCTGAACAACTACACGCTGGTGAAGCGCGAGCAGGCGTATGCCACCCAGCTCAAGAACAATACGTTGAGCGGCGATGTCGATCTGTTCTGATCGCCCACTCACCGGGAAAGCGATGCCATGACGATCAAGGTGTTGATTGTGGACGACTCGGCGCTGATCCGAGGCGTGATGAAGGAGATCGTCAATAGCCAGCCGGACATGGAAGTGGTCGGCGTCGCTCCCGATCCGCTGGTGGCGCGCGATCTCATCAAGCAGACGAATCCCGACGTGCTGACGCTCGATGTCGAAATGCCGAAGATGGACGGCCTGGATTTTCTGGAACGCCTGATGCGCCTGCGCCCGATGCCGGTGGTCATGGTGTCGTCTTTGACCGAGCGCGGATCGGAAATCACCATGCGCGCGCTGGAGCTGGGCGCCATCGATTTCGTCACCAAGCCCAAGATTTCCATCCAGAGCGGCATGCTCGAATACACGAATCTGATTGCGGAAAAAATCCGTATCGCTTCGCGGGCAAAGCTCCGGCCCGCCCAGCGGCCCGGCGCACTGGAAGCCTCGTCGGTCGATACGCTCGCGCCCTTGCGCAACCCGCTCACCAGCAGCGAAAAGCTGATCATCATCGGCGCCTCGACCGGCGGCACCGAGGCGATCAAGGATTTCCTGATCCAGCTGCCTTCGGATTGTCCTGGCATTCTCATCGCTCAGCACATGCCCGAGGGCTTCACGCGCTCGTTCGCCAATCGGCTCGATAAGCTGTGCAAGATTTCGGTGAAGGAAGCCGAAGGCGGCGAGCGCATCCTGCCCGGCCATGCCTTCCTCGCGCCGGGTCATTCGCATTTGCAGCTGGTGCGCAGCGGCGCCAATTACATGACCCGGCTCGACCAGGGACCGCCGGTGAATCGGCACCGCCCCTCGGTCGATGTCCTGTTCCAGTCGGCGGCGGTTGGCGCGGGCAAGAATGCGGTCGGCATCATTCTTACCGGGATGGGCAAGGATGGCGCGGCCGGCATGTTGGAGATGAAGAAGGCCGGCGCCTATAACCTGGCGCAGGACGAATCTTCGTGCGTGGTGTTCGGCATGCCCAAGGAAGCCATCGCCATCGGTGCCACGCACGACGTCGCGCCGTTGCACGAACTGCCGGGGCGGGTGATGACGTATTTCATGGCGCAAGGCAACCGTGCGATGCGGGTCTGAGGCGCCGTTAAGTTTGCCGGCGGCGTGCCGATTAACCTTGTAACGCAACTTGTATTTCATGGAGCAATCAATGGCTGACCCGAACACCAAATTCCTCGTCGTGGACGACTTTTCCACGATGCGCCGCATCGTGCGCAACCTGCTGAAGGAACTCGGGTATTCCAACGTCGAGGAAGCGGAAGACGGCGTCGACGGGCTGGCCAAACTGAAATCGGGCAATTTCGATTTCGTCGTATCCGACTGGAACATGCCCAACATGGATGGTCTCACCATGCTGCAGACCATTCGAGCCGATGCGGCGCTGTCGAGTCTTCCGGTGCTGATGGTGACGGCCGAGGCGAAGAAGGAAAACATCATCGCGGCGGCGCAGGCGGGTGCCAACGGCTATGTGGTCAAGCCTTTTACCGCCGCCACGCTCGACGAAAAGCTCAGCAAGATATTCGAGAAGCTGGAAAAAGCGGGAGCCTGACGTGGAATCGCCATTTGCCAGTGCGATCGCCGAGGTGGTCTCGTCCGCCGTCGCGCATCCGGGAGGCTGCGAGCAGGAAGCCATGTTGGCCCGCGTCGGCCAGATCACGCGCGCGTTGCACGGCAGGCTGCGCGAGCTGGGCTTCGACAAGGTGCTGGAAAAAGCGACCCTGGATATCCCGGACGTGCGCGACCGCCTCAACTATGTCGCGCGCATGACCGAACAGGCGGCGCAACGCGTGCTCAACGCCACCGATGCCGCCATTCCCATGCAGGAGCGCATCGACGCAGGCGCTGACGAAATCCTCAACGGCTGGAAGACCACGCTGAACGCGCCGTTTTCAGAAGCCAATTACCGCGACATGGCCACACTCACCATGCAGTGCCTGGCGGATATGCGTACCGATACCAGTGCCACCAAGCAGCAATTGCTCGACATCATGATGGCGCAGGATTTTCAGGACCTGACCGGGCAGGTGATCCGCAAGGTGACCGATCTGGCGCACGAACTGGAACAGCAACTGGTGCAGTTCCTGATCGATTACGCGCCGAGCGAAGTCAAGCGCGAAACCGGTCCAGGCTTGCTCAACGGTCCGCAAATCAACCCGGCCAGCCGCAGCGATGTGGTGGCCGATCAGAGTCAGGTCGACGATCTGCTGGACAGCCTCGGCTTTTAAGTAGTTGCAAGACTCAAGTTACAAGTTGCAAGGGTTACCTTGAATCCTGTAACTCGAAGCTTGTATCTGCTTTTAGGGCCGCAAAGTCTGAACCACCATCGCGCTGGCTTGCAGCCCGTTCTGGATCATGTGTTCGAGCTGCGGCGCGAAGTAGGGCATGGAAAAATCCAGCATGATGAGGCCGACGCCCAGGGTGATGGGAAAACCGATCGCGAAGATGTTGAGCTGCGGCGCCGAGCGGGTGAGGATGCCGAGCGCGAGGTTGGTCATCAGCAGGATGGCGATCAGCGGCAGGGCCAGTTGCAGGCCGACGGCAAACACAGTGGAGCCGAAGGCGGCCACGTTATGGAAACCCGCCGCAGCGAGCGGCTGCGTGCTGATCGGCAGGTTCAGGAAGCTGTCGGTCAATACGCCGAGCAGCAGCAGGTGTCCATTCACTGCCAGGAAGACCAGCATCGCCAGCAGGTTGAAGAACCGGCTGACCACCAGTGTCTGACCCGCGCTCTGCGGGTCGAAAAACGAGGCGAACCCCAGGCCCATTTGCAATCCGACAATTTCGCCGGCTGCCTCGATCGCGGCGAAGGCCACGCGCATCGTGAAGCCGATCGCGAGACCGATCAGCATCTGCTGAATCAGGATGTGCAGCCCATGCCATGAGCCGAGCCCGACATTGGGCATGGGCGGCAGGGTGGGCGAGACGATGAGGGCGATGAACACACCCAGGCCGATCTTGACGCGGGCAGGTACGGCTCGGTGGCCAAATATCGGCGCCACCATGAGGAGACCGAGTATGCGGGCAAGCGGCCATACAAACTGGATGAGCCAGGTGTTGAGCTGGGCGTCGGTGAGGTTGATCATGGACCCACCAGCCTATACGCCGTCATGCCGGACTTGATCCGGCATCCAGCGCGGCGCCAGCCGCAAATAAACAGGGTGCGTGGAGCGCGGATAAATTCAACTGGATTCCGGGTCAGGCCCGGAATGACGGAGTGGCGAATGGGCTGTTTATGCAACATCCGGGCTGCATCAGCCGATGATGCCAGGCAATCCGGTCAGCACCCGTCGCATGTAGTCCGTCATCACCGTCAGCATCCACGGCCCGGCGATGGCGAAGGTGGCGAGCACGGCGATGACCTTGGGAATGAAGGAGAGGCTGGCGTCGTTGATCTGGGTGGCGGCCTGGAACACGCTGACGATAAGGCCGACTACCAGGGTGACGAGCAGCACCGGGGCGGACACCAGTATGACCATTTCCAGCGCGGTGCGGCCTATCGTCATTACGCTTTCCGGTGTCATGGCGGTTCTTCCGTGAGGTTAGTAGAAGCTTTGCGCCAGCGAACCCAGCAGCAGGTTCCAGCCGTCGACCAGCACGAACAGGATGATCTTGAACGGCAGGGACACGATGGCGGGCGACACCATCATCATGCCCATCGCCATCAGGATGCTGGCCACGACCATGTCGATGATGAGGAAGGGGATGAACACGGCAAAGCCGATCTGGAACGCGGTCTTCAGTTCGCTGGTGATATAGGCCGGGATCAGGACGCGCATCGGAATGTCGGCGGCGGTTTTGGGCGCCGGCGATTTCGACATTTTCACGAACAGCGCGAGGTCGGTTTCGCGCGTCTGCTTGAGCATGAAGGCGCGCAGCGGGACCGCGCCTTTATCCAGCGCCTCGCCGAGCTGGATGCGGTTTTCCGACAGCGGCTGGTAGGCCTCGACGTAGATCTTGTCGAGCGTCGGACCCATCACGAACAGCGTCAGGAACAGCGACAGCCCGATCAGCACCTGGTTGGGCGGCGACGCCTGGGTGCCGAGTGCCTGTCTTAACAAGGAAAGCACGATGACGATACGGGTGAAGCTGGTCATCATCAGCAGCGCAGCCGGCAGGAAAGACAGCGAGGTCAGCAGCAGTAGCGTCTGCAGGCTGAGCGTGTAGGTCTGGCCGCCACCGGCTGCGGGTGAGCTGGTGAAGGCCGGCAGACCGGCGCTTTGCGCCAGCGCGAGTGCGGGGAACGCAAGCAGGCCCGACAGGGCGAGCGCGCGGGCAGTGAACTTATTTGCCACGATTCTTTTCGAGCAGGTGTTGCAGACGGGAGGCGAAGGGCGGCAGCGGCATGGATGCGGTGGGCGGGATTTCACCCTTGGGCAGGGTGGCCAGCGCGTTGACGCTGCCGGGTGCGACGCCGACGACCATCCAGGATTCGCCAATTTCCAGCAGCACCACGCGTTCTCGCGTACCGACCGAGGCGCTGGCGATCACGTTCAGCAAGGCCGACGAGCCGCCGCGTGCAACGCCCAGCCGCTTGGCCATCCACGCCATGGCGGCAATCAGCAGGAGCACCGCCACCAGGCCGATGAATACCTGCAGCAGGCTGCCGGCGGTGGTGGGTGTCTGGCTTGCGGCGACGGCAGGCGTGTCGGCCGCGATGGTCAGCGCCGGCAGCCACAGCAGAGAGGCGAGGGCTGCGCGTGCGCTCATTTATTGAGTTTCCGGATGCGTTCGGCAGGCGTGATGATGTCGGTGAGGCGCACGCCGAACTTGTCGTTCACCACCACCACCTCGCCCTGGGCGATGAGGGTGCCGTTGACCAGCACGTCCATCGGTTCGCCGGCTAGGCCGTCGAGCTCGACCACCGAGCCCTGCGCCAGCTGGAGCAGATTCTTGATCGCGATCTTGGTGCGGCCGAGTTCCACCGTCATCAGCACGGGGATGTCGAGAATCATGTCGATATCGCTGGCGATACCGTTGGCGGGCGCCGTTCCGGACAGCTCGGGAAAAATATCCGGCTCGACTTTCGCGGGGGTGGCCTGCTCGGCCATGGCGGCCGCCCAGTCGTCCTCGGCGATGGTTTGGGTTGAATCTTCAGACATGTTGCTCTCCTGGTTGCGGATCGCTGGAAGTGGACAAGAGTTTTTCGACGCGCAGGGTGTACTGCCCGTTGAATTTGCCGTAGGCGCATTCCATCACCGGCACGCCGTCGACCTTGGCTTCGACGGTGGGCGGGATGTCCAGCGGGATCACGTCGCCGATTTTCAGATTGACGATGTCGCGCAGGTTGATGCGCGCGGTGCCGAGATCGGCGACGAGTTCGACTTCGGCCATCTGCACCTGCTGGCGCATGAGGCGGATCCAGCGCTTGTCGACTTCGAGGTTCTCGGCCTGCATGCTGCTGGTCAGTTGGTCCTTGATCGGCTCGATCATCGAATACGGCATGCAGATGTGCATTTCGCCGCTGGTCTGGCCGAGTTCGATGGTGAAGGTGATGTTCACCACCACTTCGTTGGGCGTGGCGATGCTGGCGAACTGGGTGTTCATTTCCGAGCGCACAAATTCGAACTCGATCGGATAGACCGGTTCCCACGATTTGGCATACGACTCGAAGACGATGTTGAGCACGCGCTGGATGATGCGATGTTCGGTCAGGGTGAAGTCGCGCCCCTCGATGCGGGTGTGGAAACGTCCGTCGCCGCCGAACAGGTTGTCGACCATGAGGAATACCAGGTCGGGGTTGAAAATGATCAGCGCATTGCCGCGCAGCGGCTTGAACTGCACCAGATTGAGGTTGGTCGGCACCACGAGATTGCGGATGAATTCGCTGTACTTCGACACCTTGACCGGGCCGACTGAGATTTCCACCCCGCGCCGCAGAAAGTTGTAGAGGCCGATACGCAGCTGGCGTGCGAAACGCTCGTTGATGATTTCGAGCGTCGGCATGCGGCCGCGCACGATGCGTTCCTGCGTCGCCAGGTTGTATGGGCGCACGCCCGATGAATCGGCCTGCTCGGCGGGTGCCTCATCGATTTCGCCGCTGACGCCCTTCAGCAGCGCATCGACTTCATCCTGCGAGAGAAAGCTGTCTGCCATGGCGGGTTTACTGGATCACGAAGGATGTGAACAGGACATCGATCACTTCCTGGGGTTTGCCTTTGGGCTCGAACGGCTCTTTCACCTGCGCCAGGACGGCTGCGGCGAGTTTTTTCTTGTCCGCCTCTGTTGCCAGTGTCTCTGCGCTCTGGCTGGACAGCAGCGTCAGCAATCGGCTGCGGACGCGCGGCATGTGCAGCTTGAGCAGGTCGACCTGCTCCTGGCTGTAGAACTGCAGGGTGATATCGGTCTGCAGATACTGCTCGCCGCCCTGCAGGTTGACAGTGAAAGTATCGAGCGGCATGAAGATCGGCGTTTTCGGCGGCTCGGGTTCGGCATGCGCTTTGTCGGCGTGTCCGGGCTTCAGCATGAACCAGGCGCCCGCACCGCCGCCGGCCAGCAGTACCACGACACCGATGATGATGAAGAGCATCTTCTTCGATTTTTTGGCGGGTTCGGCTTGTGCTGTTTCAGCGGGTTTGGACATCGATTCGGTTCCTTTGCGAACGGATGGGTTATCGGATGCTTGTCATTATTGCTATCGGACAAACCCCGTGATGCCTTGAAAAGAGGGGGGAAAAGGGGGGAATTCCTTGTTTGGGGAGTGGTAAGTGGAGAGCGGGGAGTGGTGAACGGCGGAGGGCTCCCGAATTACGGTTCTCCACTCCCCACTCTCCTCTCCCCATCAAGCAAAAGTGTCGACCAGGCCGCGACCCGCTTGAGGGCGCTGCATGCCTGCCAAGGGGAGTTCGGTTTCGTTCGCCTCGCCGTTGCCCATGAAGGGCTGGGCGAGCCGCTGCGCGCCGCGCTCGGCCGTGTCCTGCTGACGCGGGGTGTCGGCGCT
>JBGSZD010000289.1:0-11529 GCA_041750575.1 Thiobacillus sp.
CGCGCGGCGGCATCCCGATGCGGCCCGGCGTGAAACGACTGCTAGCCGAAGCACGCGCCGCCGGCCTGCGGCTGGCGATCGCCACCACCACCACCCCGGAAAACGTCACCGTGCTGCTGGAACACAGCCTGGGGCCGGGCACGCAGGACTGGTTCGAGGTCATCGCAGCGGGCGACATCGTGCCGGCGAAGAAACCCGCGCCTGACATCTACTTTTACGCACTGGAAAAAATGGGGCTGGATGCCGCCGAATGTCTGGCCTTCGAGGATTCGGAAAACGGCCTGCGGGCGAGCCTGGGTGCCAGCCTGAAAACGCTGGTGACGGTGAACGATTACACGCTCGACCACGATTTCACCGGCGCGGCTGTCGTATTGTCCGACTTGGGCGATCCGGACGCGCCCAACCGCTGTATCACCGGACTCGATCTTGGCCAGCCGTTCGTCGATGTGGCGTATCTGAGAGCGCTGCACGCAAACTGAATTTTTATCCACGAAGGTCGCGGATACCCCCTTCAGGGGTTATGCATCAGTGCCGCTTCCAGCGTATTTTCCAGCAGCGTCGCCACCGTCATCGGGCCGACACCGCCGGGCACCGGGGTGATCCAGCTGGCGCGTTCGGCAGCAGGTTCGAAATCGACGTCGCCGACCAGCTTGCCGTCGGGCAGACGGTTGATGCCAACGTCGATCACGATCGCGCCCTCGCGCACCCAGTCGCCGGGGATCATCCTCGGCTTGCCCACCCCCACCACCAGCACCTCGGCGGATCGAACGAAACTTTCCAGATCGCGCGTGGCGCTGTGGCAGACGGTGATGGTGCAGCCGGCCAGCAGCAGTTCCAGGCTCATCGGCCGGCCGACGATGTTGGACGCGCCGACCATCACCGCATTCTTGCCGCGCAGTTCCTCGTTGGTGGCGCGCAGCAGCGTCATGATGCCGCGCGGGGTGGAGGGCCGCAGCGTCGGCATCTTCACCGCCAGGCGGCCGATGTTGTAGGGGTGGAAACCGTCGACGTCCTTGTCGGGGCGAATGCGCTCGATCACCGTCTCCGCGTCGATATGCGCGGGCAGCGGCAACTGCACCAGGATGCCGTCGATGGCCGTATCCGCATTCAGCGTATCGATCAGTGCCAGCAGCTGGTCCTGCGTGGTCGCACTCGGCAGGTCGTGCGCGATGCTGGTCACGCCGGCGCGCTCGCAGGCGCGTTTCTTGTTGCGCACATATACGGCGGAGGCAGCATCGTCGCCGACCAGAATCACCGCCAGGCCGGGAGGACGCTTGCCTTGCGCCTCGCGTTCGGCCACCTTGTCGTGGATCACTGCGAGGATGGTGTCGGCCATGGCCTTGCCGTCTAGAATGCGTGCGCTCATCAAAACAACCCTGAAGCAAAAGGGTGATTTTCCCGGAACCCCCGGCCTTACTCAAGCGGAAATTGACCGCCGCCCCTGTGCCAAGGTATAGTCTCGCCTCTTCGAAATGCGCCGCCAGTTTCCCGAACGGGAAACTGGGAGCCAAGAGGATTTCGGGGTGTAGCGCAGCCCGGTAGCGCGCCTGCTTTGGGAGCAGGATGTCGGAGGTTCGAATCCTCTCACCCCGACCACCCCATAATTTGCCCGACCAGTCTCTGCCCGTAGCTCAACTGGATAGAGCACCAGCCTTCTAAGCTGGGGGTTACAGGTTCGATTCCTGTCGGGCAGGCCAAAGCTTCCGTTGCCAGCGATTGCCGGCGACAACAATGGTGGATGTAGCTCAGTTGGTAGAGTCCAGGATTGTGATTCCTGTTGTCGTGGGTTCGAGCCCCATCATCCACCCCACCCATTCAGGCACCTAGCGCTTAACCGCCTAGGTGCTTTTTTCTGCGGCTCGACCGGAGCCAGCCCCACATTACTGATAGGTCCGACCATCGTGTTTGATCCAGCCGGCCGGATGGCGCCCTTGCGGATCGTGGTGCGTCCAGTGGATCACGCCGCCTTTCGCGCTCCACTCATACTCGCCATAAAAGCCAACCGTGTCGCCTTCGCGCAGCACATCGATGCGCGGCGCCAGATCGATGTTGTGCGACACCAGCAGCGTCCGTCCTGAAGCCAGCCGCACGATGAAGCGCTGATGCCGGCTGCCGTCGCTGTCGTCCGCCAGTGTCTTGACTACCGTCCCCTGCCCTTCCACCTGCTGGTTGCTGAGGCGGTTGGCGAACGCGTTTTCGATGGCGGCATCGTCGCCCGCACCAACAAGCGAGGACACGCCAGGCCGGGCGGCGGCAGGCTGGTCGGACGTGCCGGGGGCGGGCGCAAGTGCGTAATACGCGGCCACGGCAAGCGTGGCGATCAGCAGGAATTTGTTCATATCAAATCGGGAAAAGCGGAGGAGGTTAGGCGGCCAGGCCCTTGGCGAGCAAGTCCGCGACGGTTTCATTGAGGCCCGTCTGACGCGCCTCGGCCCGTGCATGAATCTGCTTCACCAGTTCGCCATCGAGCTTGACGGCAAATGCGACCAGGCCCTGCGCCTGCTCCAGCTTGCGCTGATCGCGACGCGACGGCACCGCGGCTGCCGCAACGCCAAAGCGATCCGGCGTGCCCGCCTGTTTCATCTGGCCACTGATTTTCAGGCCTTCGTTTTTGTACAGATCGGTTTTCTTCATGGGATTTTCCTGGAATATCTGGTGAATGCTGCTCAACAGCGTGCGCCATCGGCTTTGATGCGGAACACTGACAGCATAACGGAGAAAACCAACGCGCTTGGCTCCTCCTGAATCAATACCTGGATTCCGAAGTCGTCTGACCGAGGTATTGCCTGTAATATAAGCAGCAAAAGGAGAACCGAATTGAAGCCGAACTATCAGTACGAAAAGCGCCAAAGAGAACTGGAAAAAAAGAAAAAGAAAGCGGAAAAGGAGCATAAGAAAGCCGCCTCCACCGAGACGCCCGCAGTCGCGGAGACGCTCGTTCCGCCAGAGAAGGAACCGGGCTGACCGGCATGGTGATGTCCACCGGCAGGATCAGGGCAAGCCGTTTCACTCAATCCTGAGAATGCTTCGCGCCTGACGCTTTGGGGTTCTCGTTCTTGCCAAGCCGGTAAGCATCGACGATCCCGACCAGCCAACAGCCGGCCAGCACAAACGTCGCGACGGTGCTGCCCGAGCCGCTGGCCGTTTGGCTGGCCAGGTCAGAAAGCTGGCCCGCATCGAGTGCGCCTCCGTCCAACTCCAGCCTCTGTAGAACGGCCGCAGCTTGCTGCATTGCACTGTCCACGAAGACCCACAGGCACGCCAGGCTGATCGCGATCAGTACCATGCCGCGCCGGTAGCGTTTCAGGTAAATCTGACCGGCTCCGGGCAACACGAGTGCGGACAGCAGTACTGCGTTCGTGGATCGGCTCATTTCGGCGCCCTTCGATTCGGATTGCGAGCGATCTCGTCAGGCAATGCGGAGGAGCCGGCCTGGCAGCTTTTCGATGGCATGCCCAATTTCTCGCCAAGCGTTCGCCGCAAGGCCTCGTTGGCCCTGTCCCTCAATGCTTCCAGCTTGCCATACATGACGACCAGCTTGTTTGCGGTAATCCTGCCGATATCGTCGACCACCAGCATATGCTGCCCCGCAAAGGCGTTGGCGTAGAGCGTTTTGAATGCGCGCGACAGTTGCTTCAGCGGCGTCCAATCCTGCGCGTCGAACTGCTCGCAAAAGAATTCGTAACACACCAGCGGCCTGCCATGGCTGAGCCGGCATCCGGCGCCTGGCACATGCCATCCGGCGTTGAGGCTGTAATCATCGATCCGTGAGTCCAACAGGAACGCAGGAAATCACTGTCGATACTTTCCCGGCACATCACTTCCTTGCAGCAGACGCTCGTGCAGCGGGCGCAGGGCGGGTCGTCCTGCAAGGCGGCCAGGCTTTGCAGAATGGATTCCACCTCAATATGAATGTCCCTGATCCGATGCAGCTGTTCGCTGAACGTCCTGCCGTCCGGCCTCGGCATGCCCGCAGCGAGCGGCAAGGCATCAGAAGCCGCGCCGTTCATTCCGTTCTGGCGACAGGCAGACCGACGACGACTGCGCCGCCCTCTTTCCGCTCCACCGCCAGCGCGCCTTGTTTGTGCGCGTCGTCCAGGATCTTTCCAAACGCGCTGTAGCCGTATTCCGACTCACTGAAACCCGGGTGGACGCGCTTGATGGTGCTCTTGATCAGCGACGCCGAAATCGAGCCTTCGCCGCCGCGCTCCGCCATCAGCTGCTCCATTGTGCTCACCACCAGTTCAATCGCCTGGTTCTTCTTCTCCTCGGCACTCGGTTCCGCCTTGGCGGCAGCCTGGCCTTCGCCGCCTGCCGTTGATTTTTCTACTGCCGGACGTGCCCGCCTCCGGGTCGGACTCGTCGGCTTCGCCGCGCCGGCGGCTGCGTCCTTGCTCGCTGTTTCTTTCGCCGGCGGGGCAACCGCGGCTGGTTTTTTAACGGGGGCTTTGGGTGGTGCCTTGATCCGCGCCGGCTTCATTTGCACAAGGTCTTCATAAAAAATGAATTCGTCGCAGTTGCCGATCAGCAACGACGATGCCGAGCCGCGCACACCGATGCCGATCACGCTCTTGCCGTTTTCCTTCAGCTTGGAGATCAACGGCGAGAAGTCGGAATCCCCGCTGATGATCACGAACGCATCGATGTGCGTCTTGGTGTAGCAGAGGTCGAGTGCATCCACCACCATGCGGATATCCGCCGAGTTCTTGCCCGACTGCCGTACATGCGGAATCTCGATCAGTTCGAACGCCGCCTCGTGCAGGTCGCGCTTGTATTCCTTGTAGCGGTCCCAGTCGCAGTAGGCCTTCTTCACCACGATACTGCCCTTGAGCAGCAGCCGCTCGAGCACCGGGCGAATCTTGAAATCCGGATAGTTACCCTCCCGCAAGCCGATGGCCACGTTTTCAAAATCGCAGAACACGGCAAAGTTGTGCGTATCGGGTGCGGCCATGGATGATTCCTCCTGGGTTTGGTTTTTACTTGCGAAGCAGCGCCTTGGCTGCGCCCATCGCTCGGAAATCATAGTCTGTTTCCGTTGTACCGGCGATGCAAGGCAGTAGCAAGCCCCACATGTTAGGCGTGCCGATTCCTACTTTTGGATGTATCGGTCAGCGGGCGATCGACGGCCTGAAAGTGCTTTCCCCGGATTTGCGCCGATCGGTTCTCGCACGGCGCTCGCCCGAAATGGCCGGGGGCGTGCTCGACCACCTCCCGTAAGGATTGCGGCGGTCGTCTTCCCTGCGATCGTCATGATGAACATAACTGCAGGTACATTTTTGCATGGTGCAGCCGGATAGCGGCAGGATGGGCGCTTCCTCGGACAGGAAACGGACCGGTCCAAAACGTCGGGCTGCCTCACAGGCCGGGTTGCCCGCGCGCACTTCCACACAGTGGTAACTTGTTCCTGTTGTATCCCGTCTCGCGGCGAGCGCCGCCCGATATCTTCTCTGCTTGGTTGCGTAGTGCCACCAGACCGCGACGGCCGCCACAAAAAACGCAAGCGCAAGTACCTGCATCATTTCACTCAGACCTTTCCCGAATGTGCCCCCATGCATTGGGATGCCCAATCAGGTTAGGCCAAAACCCGCAAGACCCCAAGTTAAGAACTGTGAAATACGACGATGATGGCCAGACTTGGCGCGTTGACGGCAACAAGCGATAGGCCGATGATTTCAAATCTGACCTGCTTGTCCGAAACACGTCAGCGACCCCTATAAAAAGGAGACTGCCATGCCGCAAACCAAGTTTCTGCTCGACGAATCCGAGATCCCCACCCACTGGTACAACATCGTCGCCGACATGCCCAACCGTCCGGCACCGCCGCTGGGTCCGGACGGCAAGCCGATCGGACCCGAAGCGCTGACGGCGATCTTCCCGATGAGCCTGATCGAGCAGGAAATGTCGGCCGAACGCTGGATTCCGATCCCGGAGAAGGTGCGCGAAATCTATCAGCTGTGGCGCCCCTCGCCGCTGTTCCGCGCCCACCGTCTGGAAGCCACGCTCGGCACTCCGGCGAAAATCTACTACAAGTACGAAGGCGTTTCCCCGGCAGGCTCGCACAAGGTCAACACTTCGGTGGCGCAGGCGTATTACAACGCCGAAGCTGGCATCAAGCGCATCGCCACCGAGACCGGCGCAGGCCAGTGGGGCTGCTCGATGGCGCTGGCCGGCCAGATGTTCGGACTGGAAGTACGCGTCTACATGGTCAAGGTGAGCTACGGGCAAAAGCCCTACCGCCGCTCGATGATGCAGACCTGGGGCGCGGAAGTGTTCGCCAGCCCCAGCATGGAAACGAATTCCGGTCGCGCCGCGCTGGCCGAGGATCCGGACAACCCGGGCTCGCTCGGCCTGGCGATTTCCGAGGCAGTGGAAGATGCTGCCTCGCGCGCCGACACCAACTACGCGCTCGGCTCGGTGCTGAACCACGTGCTGCTGCACCAGACCGTGATCGGACTGGAAGCGAAGAAGCAGTTCGCGAAAGCCGGCGACTATCCCGACATGATCTTCGCCCCCTGCGGCGGCGGCTCCAACTTCGGCGGCGCAGCCTTTCCCTTCTTCGCCGACAAGGCCGCCGGCAAGAACGTGCGTCTGGTCGCGGTCGAGCCCGACTCCTGTCCTACCCTGACGCGCGGCCACTACGCCTACGATTTCGGCGACACCGCCAAGCTCACGCCGATGATGCTGATGTACACCCTCGGCCACGACTTCATGCCCCCCGGCATCCACGCCGGCGGCCTGCGCTACCATGGCGACTCGGCGTTGGTGTCGCAGCTGTATCACGAGAAGCTGCTTGAAGCGGTGGCCGTGCCGCAGCTCGCCACCTTCAAGGCCGGCGTCCTGTTCGCGCGCGCCGAAGGCATCGTCCCCGCGCCCGAATCCAACCACGCCATCGCTGCCTGTATCGACGAGGCCCTGCGCTGCAAGGAAAGCGGCGAGCCGAAGACGCTGTTCTTCAACCTCTCCGGCCACGGCCACTTCGACATGGCCGCCTACGACAGCTACTTCAGCGGCAAACTGGAAGACTTCGCCTACCCGGAAGAAGCGATCAAGGCCGCGCTGGAGTGTTTGCCGAAAGTGGGGTGACAGGCATCCAGGGCGACGCCTACTACCGTTCCAGCAAGGCAGCGCTCAATGCCGCCATGAAGGGCCTGTCCCTCGCCCTCGCGGAACGCGGCATCGGCGTGTTGCTGCTTCACCCGGGCTGGGTGAAAACACGCATGGGCGGCTGGGACGCGCCCCTGACGCCGGCCGAAAGCGTCGCCGGCATGCGCGTGCAGGTGGACACATTCAGCCCGGACAAGAGCGGCCGCTTCTTTCGCTACAACGGCACGGAAATTCCCTGGTAAGGCCGGGCCCTACCGCGTCATCGTTCGAATACCAGGCTTTCCGCGCGCGCCCCAAGTTCCGCCAAGGCAGCATTGACCGCGTCCATGAACGGGGACGGCCCGCAGACATAGAAGCGTTGGTCGAAGTCGCTGATTTTCTCTTCCAGGAAAGCACGGTCGACACGCCGCGGCTCACACCCCGGGGCTGCGGTGCCGGTACAGGTCAGCATGCAGCGTTCCCCCAGCAAATGCCGCAATTCCTTTTCGCAGATCACGTCGCGCGGGCTCTTGTTGGAGAAGATCAGGGTCTGCCTGTCCACTTCGCCCCGACGCGCCAAGTCGCGCAGAATCGCCAGAAAAGGCGTGATGCCGGCACCGCCGGCGATGAATACGCCGGGGCCCTGGTAGCTGATCGTGCCGAAAGGTTCGGACATCAGCAGTTCGGCGCCGGGTTCCAGCTGATGCAGCCGCCGGGTCACACCGTCGGCATGGTCCGCATAGCCCTTGATGGTGAATTCCAGCACCTGGTCGGCGGCCAGCCCGGTGGGCGTGAAAGGCCGGCCCTGCTCGCTCAGGCCCGGCTGGTTGATCGCCAGCTCCACCCCCTGGCCGGGTACGACTGAGAAACCCTCTGGCTTGTTGACGATGAAGCGCTTCACGTCATGGGTAACGAACTGGCTCATTAGCAGGTTGACGGTGTAGTTCATGGCCTTGACCCTCTGCTCGACGGATATTCCCCATCTTAGACTTCAGGGCGACATTCACGACCATGAAGACTGAGCACAGGGCAGCCTCCTCGCGCCTATTTCAACTTTCCTCGTTCTGCGGCCAGATCGATGCGTCGATGGTTTCCCGATACGCATGCCAGGTGGCATGGCCGATGAGGGGCAGCAGCACGGCAAAGCCCACCAGCGCAGTGGCAAACCCCAGCACGACGGACAGGCCGATCAGGCCCGCCCACAGGACCATGGGCTTCTTGTTGTGCAACACCGCGTTCACGCTCGTCACCACGGCGGTGACCGAATCCACCTTGCGATCCAGGATCATCGGCAGGGAAAAGGCGCTGGCCGCAAACACGATGGCGGCAAAGACCGCACCCACCGCGCTGCCGATCCCCAGAAACGGCAGCCATTGTTGCAGGCTGGGCTCGGACTCCATGGGGAAAAACACATGCACCGTTGCCGCTGCCCGCGCCCACACCAGCATCACCACCAGCAACACCACCCCCAGCACCAGCAACTCGCGAATGTGATCCCGGCCCTGGCGCAGGCAATAGCCCAGTACCGGCGTCATGCCCTGGCCTAGCTGCCGGCTGATGGAATACAGGCCAACCGCCAGCGCAGGCCCGATGAACACAAACCCGGTGGCGAGCCCGATATACAGCGCGATCGTGCCGTAACGCCAGGTGAGCGAAGCCACCAGCATGCTCAGCGCCATCAGGACGACGCCGTAGGTCAGACTCAGCCGCGGCGCCCGGATCAGGTCCGCCCAGCCCAGTCGCAACCAGCGCAAAGGCGCAGTCAGCTCCAGCGTTCGGCAAGGCGCCACAAAGGGCATGTTCTCGGGGGATTGGGGCGTATCAGAAACAGGCAGGGTGGACATTGCTAGGCTCCTCTCTCAATAAATCGACATTCCCTCTTGTCGGGTCTGGGATGGGTTTTTTATAGACGATCCGGATCGGAAATGCAGCCGTGCGCGCCCCGGCTCTTTGCCATGAAAGCGCAACTGGGCTCTAAAAGCGGGCAAAAGAAAGCCCGCCAACAAAATGGCGGGCATATCGCGTACGTGCTTAGGGAAGTCCTGAACAAGTCGTCACCCCGGCGCTTGTCCCCGTAATGGGGAAAGCCGGGGTCCAGATGCTTGATTTAACTGGATTCCGGCGTTCGCCGGAATGACAAATGCGGACTTGCTCAGGGGTTCCTTAGCTACAGCCGGCGCTACGTTGTGTGGCAATGCAAAGGCTTCTTTCCTGATATTGCTTGTGCAGGCTCAGGCTGTCTCCGCCGCGTTCTTGTCCATGAAGAACGGGCAGGTCGTCGTGTTGTCCGGCTGGTGGATCAGCTCCTCGCTAAAGTCCGCGTACGTGCGGTTCAGCAGATGCTTGCCGGCATCGTCCTCGTAGCGCGCGCATGCGTCCGCCAGCGCGCAGTGCGAGGTCATGCAGTAGGTGTGCGTCATGGTGTGCCCTTTCATCTGATTCATAAACGTCTTTCGGCGACCGCATCCCATTTTTCTTCTCTGCGATTCGCCGGAATATGCAAAACTCCAAAGCCACTCGATAATCATCCGCTTATGCTGAGCTACCGTCACGCCTTTCATGCCGGCAACCACGCCGATGTGCTGAAGCATTTTGTGCTCGTCCAGCTGGGCCGCTATCTGGCACAGAAAGACAAACCGTTCTGGATCATCGACACCCATGCCGGCGCCGGTCTCTATGCCCTGGAGTCCGGCTATGCCACCCAGCTCAAGGAATACGAGAGCGGCATCGGCAAGCTGTGGACGCGCCAGGATTTACCCGCCGCGCTGGCCGACTATGTCGACCTGGTGCGCGCCTGCAACCCGGACGCCACGCTGCGCTTCTATCCCGGCTCCCCCTGGCTCGCCCTGCAAACCCTGCGCCCGCAGGATCGCCTGCGCCTGTATGAACTCCACAGCAGCGACAGCAAAATCCTGCAAGACAACTTCGCAGATCAAGGTCGGCGCGTCAGCGTCACCCCCGCCAACGGGTTCGATGCCCTGAAGGCGTTGCTGCCCCCGCCGCCACGTCGCGCGCTGGTGCTGATCGATCCGCCCTACGAAACCCGCGACGACTACGCGCACGTCATCTCCGCCCTGAACGAAGGGCTGACCCGTTTCGCCACCGGCACCTATGCGATCTGGTATCCGCAACTCGCCCGCCCGGAAGCCCAGCAACTGCCCGACAAGCTCAAGCGCCTGCCCATCAGGAACTGGCTGCACGTCGCCCTCACCGTGCACACTCCGTCAGCCGATGGCTACGGCATGCACGGCAGCGGCATGTTCATCATCAACCCGCCCTGGACCTTGCAGAAAACGCTCGAAACCATCATGCCGTATCTGGTTGACGTGCTCGGGCAGGATGCCGGGGCCGGTTTCACGCTGAGCGGACAAAGCGACTGACCCCGCTTATTTCTGCTTGCGCCTGCCGGCCTTCAGCGCCGTTTCAATGGCCTTGCGCGCCCAGGTGCGCATCGCCTCCTGCTCCTCGAACACTTCCGGCGGGGCCTCGAAATAGTGCATGGTCAGGGTCTTGCCGCGCGCCACGTAGGTGAACGGATCCAGACCCTTGGCCTCGAACTCGGCGCGTGTCGCGGCGTCCGCCTTGAAGTACAGGCGGTCGTCCGCAATCAGGGCAAACATGCAATCGTCCTGATAAATCCCGTAGCCGCCGAACATCGCGCGTACCCGCAGCCCGTCGACGAACGCCATCTGCTCGGCGACGAATTCCGCGAAGTCGCTACGCTTGGCCATGGCTAATCCACGTATTGAAAAGCATCCTTGGGTTCAGAGCGCGCGTCATTGTTCATTCACGGCCCGCCTTCCCCGCCCGATACGCCGCCAGCAGGGCCTCCTTCAACTCCAGGGCTGCATCCAGGTCGTGCGCGCCCAACGTCGGCTGCGCGATGGCCCTGACAATCTCCCAGTCCCGTTCCTCGCGCCGGTCCTGCTCGAATCGCGCCCAGTCGAACCCGCCATCGCGGCAGTGCCGCGCCGCCACCCCCGTGGCATCCGAGAACGCGATCTCGTGCGTCTCCAGCACTTCATACAGATACGAGTAAGGATCGATCCCGGCCACCTGGGCCAGCAGCCGATGGAAATCGGGCGCCTCACCCGGCTCGCCGGAACACCCGTCCAGATCGATGACGGAATCGAGTTCGTAGGTCTCGCCCCTGAACGAGAGGGTCATGCGGGCTCGGATGGTGTTGCTGCTCATGGTGCTCGATAAAAATAAAGTGGGTGCCTTCAGTTTGCCATGCGGCAGGCGGCTTGAAAGCGGCAGGCCTCGTTACCGATCCAATGCCGGGTCTTACCGCCGGCAGAAAATCCCGCGGAGGCTTGAACACCGCCGCATCAACCGCCCGGTTGCGCTCGATCGCGTGCAGCGATTCGATCGCCGGCTCAGCGAATCCCGGCATCTGCGGGTGCCTCACCTCGGCCAGCCTGCAGCGCGACATGCGATAGGGGG
>JBGSZD010000290.1:0-1828 GCA_041750575.1 Thiobacillus sp.
TCCAGCGTCTTCAGCGAATTCTTGTCGTCGGACGACACGGTCTTGGGCGGAATCCGCGCGATCTTGGCGATGATGTCCTCGATTTCGCGCGGGGTGATCACCCGTTTCTGCTTCGATTTCGGCAGGATGCGTTGCGCTGCGCCCGCCTCGTCGATGACGTCGATCGCCTTGTCGGGCAGATGGCGGTCGTTGATGTAGCGCGCCGACAACTGTGCTGCCGTGGTCAGCGCGGCCGCCGTGTATTTGACGCCGTGATGGTCTTCGAAGCGCGACTTCAGGCCGCGCAGGATCGCCACGGTTTCGTTGACCGAAGGCTCAGGCACATCGACTTTCTGGAATCGCCGCGACAAGGCGTGATCCTTCTCGAAAATGCCGCGATATTCGGTGTACGTGGTTGCGCCGATGCAGCGCAGATTGCCGGACGACAACGCGGGCTTCAGCAGGTTGGACGCGTCGAGCGTGCCGCCCGACGCAGCGCCGGCGCCGATCAGGGTGTGAATCTCGTCGATGAACAGGATGGCCTTGGCGTTATCGGACAACTGCTTCAGCACACCTTTCAGGCGCTGCTCGAAGTCGCCCCGGTATTTGGTGCCGGCCAGCAAGGCACCCATGTCCAGCGCGTACACCGTGCTTTGCGCCAGGATGTCGGGCACCGAGCCTTCAATAATGCGGCGCGCCAGACCTTCGGCGATCGCCGTTTTGCCCACGCCCGCCTCGCCCACCAGCAGGGGGTTGTTCTTGCGGCGGCGGCACAGAGTCTGGATGACGCGTTCGAGTTCCTGCTCGCGGCCGATCAGCGGATCGATCTTGCCGGCCAGCGCCTGCGAATTCAGATTTTGTGCAAAGCTGTCGAGCGGCGAAGCCGCAGGTGCTTCGGAACTGGTTTCCGCGGGATCGTCGGCGCGCGGCGCGGGATCGCTCTGCGGCGTTTTGGAGATACCGTGCGATATGAAATTGACGATATCGAGCCGCGTCACGCCCTGCTGGGTCAGGAAATACACCGCATGCGAATCTTTTTCTCCAAACACGGCCACCAGCACATTGGCGCCGGTCACCTCTTTCTTGCCGGACGATTGCACATGCAGGATGGCCCGCTGGATCACGCGCTGGAAGCCAAGCGTGGGCTGGGTATCGACCTCGTCCTCGCCCGCTACCTTGGGCGTATGTTCGTCGATGAACTTGCCGAGCTGTTCGCGCATGGCCTCGATGTTGGCACCGCAGGCGCGCAACACC
Source organism: Thiobacillus sp. (assembly GCA_041750575.1). GTDB lineage: Bacteria > Pseudomonadota > Gammaproteobacteria > Burkholderiales > Thiobacillaceae > Thiobacillus. Next base: position 1,234 of record JBGSZD010000290.1, read on the forward strand.
TCCACCGCCGACGGATTGTCCAGCATCGCCAGCAACAGATGCTCCACCGAAATGAATTCGTGGCGCTTCTGCCGCGCATCCATGAAAGCCATGTGCAGCGTGACTTCGAGTTCCTGGGCAATCATCTACGTTTCCTCCATCGTACATTGCAGCGGATGCTGATGCTGCCGCGCGAAATCCACAACCTGCTCGACCTTGGTGTGGGCAATATCCTTCGGGTACACCCCGCACACACCCACGCCCTCAGTATGCACTTTGAGCATGATTTGTGTCGCCCGTTCTTGGTCTATGCCGAAAAACTTCTTCAGGACATGCACCACGAATTCCATCGGGGTGTAGTCGTCGTTCAGCAACAATACCTTGTACAAGGGCGGCGGCTTCACTTTGGACGCAGCCGGTTCCAGTAGGGTAGTGCTTTCTCGCTTGGTTGCCATAGCCCGAATAAGCCTGAATTACAGGCCTTATTTTGATGTGATGGACAGTAGTGTCCGGTTAAAAATCAAACAAAATCAGTTGGTTATCTGGTGGCAGCGGAATGCTTCTGGTGGTGTCTGGCTGCAGGGCGCATGAAATAAGGGTTTTCTCGAAAACCGAG
>JBGSZD010000291.1:0-3546 GCA_041750575.1 Thiobacillus sp.
GCGCCGGGGCAGGGCGCGACTTTTTTCTTTGAATTGAACGACGGGATGCAACCATGAAGCTGCTTTATGTCGAGGACAATCCTTTCGATCGCGATCTCACCCGGCGCACGCTGCTCAAGCAGATTCCCGATCTGGAATGGGATACGGCCGCAGGCGTGCAGGAAGCGATCGGCAAACTTGCGGGCCAGCACTACGATCTGCTGCTGCTCGACATGTGGCTGCAGGACGGATGCGGACTCGATGTGCTGCTGCACGTGCGGCGCAAGCAGTTGGGCATGGCGGTGGTGGTGGTCGCCGGTGCGGGCGACGAGGCCAGCGTGGTGCAGTTCCTGAAAGCCGGCGCGCAGGATTACGTGCCCAAGCGCGGCAAATATCTGGAGCAACTGGGCGAGCATTTGTTGCGCGCGCTGGATCGCGTCCGCCAAAATATCCGCCCGAGCACCGTGCTGACCGTGCTCTATGTCGAATCGAACCAGGACGATATCGATCTGACTCGCCGTCATTTCGAGCGCCGCGCGCCGCACCTCAACCTGGTGGTGCATGCGGACGGTCCCTCTCTGCGCTGGCCTGGCTGGCCGAGCCCGATCACCATGCCGATGTGGCGCTGCTGGATCTGCGCCTGCCCGGCATGTCGGGCCTGGAATTGCTGGAGACCCTTCAGGCCCGCTACAAGCTTCCCAGCATTCTCATCACCGGTCGCGGCGATGAAGCGGCGGCGGCGCAGGCCATGAGCCTGGGGGCGGTCGATTACATCATCAAGGAGCACGGATACGTGGCGGCCTTGCCCTGCGTGATCGAACATGCGCACGTGCTGGCGGCGTATTCCACCCTGCGGCTGGCGCATGCGCGGTTGCAGGACAGCCTGAATCCCGTCTGATTCAGGGTTCCCAGCGTTCCGGGTGCGCCCAGTAGCGCGCGTTGAGCCAATCCGGCATGGTCTTGTAGGTGTCGATATCGAAGTAATAAAGCCCAATGTTTTCTGACGCATCGGCGGTGAGTTGCATGAAACCCAGCGCGCGAAATGCGGCTGCGTCGAGCGCGCAAGCCGGCGACGCGGTGAGCAGGATACGCGGCGCGATGTAAAGGCGGGTGTGGCCGATCAGATGCTGGGCGTGTTGTGGGCCGAGCCCGTTCAGTGCGTCGATGCCGAGCGCCAGTTCGCAGGCGGCGTCGCGGGGTTCGTCGTGCATGCGCACCGGAACAGTGGGCAACGCGGCGTCAGCCAACAACCGGGCGGATTCATCCAGCGCACACACGCTGGCGGGCTGCAACTCGATCAAACGTGTCCGCAGGGCATCGCGCCAACTCATGGCTTCATACCTTGCGAGGCAGACGTATCAGGCGGGTGCCGGCGATGCGGTCGTGCAGGAATTGCCGGTCGCGATCGAACCAGGCCCACCAGAAACCGGCGCCCGCGAGCAGCAGGCCGAGCAGGGCGAGCACGAATCGCAGCACGGCCTGCCTGAAGGTCAAAGCGTCGCCATTCTGCTGAACCAGACGGATGCGCCAAGTCTTCATCGCCAGCGTTTGCCCGCTGCGCAGCCAGAACGCGCTGAAGTAGGCGAACAGCACGCCTACGATGTAAACCTGGAACAAGTGGCGTTGCCACGGTGCGTGCATTTCGCCCACCACCGGAATGATGAGGAAGGAGGCGACGAACACGACTGCGGTGACCAGCAGCAATTCATAAACCATGGCAGCAATGCGGATAAAAAACGGCGCAGGAGTGAGGGCTATTGCGTTGTCTTGCATGGTGGTTCTATATTGCGGCTTGGCGCGACAATTTGCCACAGCGCGCCGAACATCACCAAGCCGAACATAATCAAAAACTGGAGGGAGGCTCGATGCATATCGTAAAGCAACTCATGGCTATTCCCGGCGTTATTGCAGCCGGCGAATTTGCATATCGCGGCGACCGCTTTTCCTATGAGGGCGCACTCACCGACGAGTTCGCTCGCATGGCGTCGATCCTGTGCCGCGCCAATACGCTGTCGGTCAACATGGAGTCCGAAATCTTCGACTCGTTCGCCGAGAACTGCGGCTGTCGTCCCGTGCAGGGCTGGATCGTGCATGGCGCGAACGTCACGGTATGCGCTGTCGGTAACTATTTCGCCTTCATCGAAAACCGCGAGGAATTACTCAACGACGTCATGACTATTATGCGCGCCAAGGTCGGCGACATTCAGGACGACCTGCTGGCCAATCTGTACGCCAGGCTGGGCGGCGACACCAAAGAAGCGTTGTACTGACGCGTGATATCAACATACCGGGGGAGCTGATATGGATCTGCAAAAAATGATGGATTTGCCGGGCGCGATGGCGGCGTTTACCTACACCGACAAGGGCGACCTGCAATCGCACGTGTTGCGCGAAGGTACCGAGCTGACGCCGCAGGTGCTGGATTTGCTGACGCATTCCTGCGTCGCCAATCTGGCGATCGCCTGCATGGAAGCGCGTGGCTGGGAGATGGTTACCGGACAGGGTGGATTCCAGCCGCTCAAGGGCTTTTCGGTGGTGGGGCTCGAATGGTCGGTGGTGGTGAGCGGCAATTGCGGCGTGGTGGTCAAGAATCGCGACGCCGATTACGAAGCCACCTTCACTGCGCTGCAAGCTGCCTGAGGAGCGCATATGTCGCTGAGAAAAATTCTGGTGCTCGACGGCGTGACAGCGGTCTGCCGCTTTCGCGACGACGGCGTGATCATGGAGGCCGAAGGTATGTTGCCGCCCGAGCTGATGGATCGCCTGGCGAAATTCGCCCAGTGGTACCGCCGCATGGTGTCGAGCAATACCGATCTTTTGTCACTGTTTTCGCAGATGCGCGGCTGGTCGCCGTCGCAGGGCTGGATCGTGCAGGGTGTGGGCATGACGGTATGCAGCGTGGGCAATACGGTTTGCCTGGTCGACAACGCACAGGGGTCGCTGAATCAAATCATGCAGGCGCTGGGTGAGGCCGCACACGAATAAGCGGACTGGCCTTCCGTCGGGTTCGGTCGAAAGCAGCGCAAGGCAAAAACAAATCCCCTCCATTTTGGAGGGGATTTGTTCTTATGAAGCCGGTTTTCTCGAAAGAGGAGAGTTGGCAGCAAAAATGCCGTCCCGGACAGCCTCAACAGCAGGATTTCTTGACCGAAACAGGGCAAAACGATTACTCTCACAGGTTCACCAACGAATTGATTTATTGCCAGTTTATGGAAGCCACGGGCGCTGAGATCGTCGTACGTTGTCTGGCCGAAGAGGGGGTCGAATTTGTGTTCGGCTATCCCGGCGGGGCCGTGCTCAACATTTACGATGAAATCTTCAAGCAGAACAAATTCAAGCACGTGCTGGTTCGCCACGAGCAGGCCGCGGTGCATGCGGCCGATGCCTACGCGCGCGCCACCGGCCGCCCCGGCCCGGTGGTGGTCGACGTGCCCAAGGACGTGACCGCGCACATCACTGAGTTTGTCTATCCGGACACGGTCGAGATGCGTTCCTACAACCCGGTGGTCAAGGGCCACAGCGGGCAGATGAAGCGCGCCGTGCAAATGATGCTCGAAGCCAAGCGCC
>JBGSZD010000292.1:0-3597 GCA_041750575.1 Thiobacillus sp.
ATCGAGGCGAACGAACACCTGTCGGCCGAACTGAAAGCCGCCGGCTTGCCGCACAACGTGCTGAACGCCAAGCAGCACGCACGCGAAGCCGAGGTGATCGCGCAGGCGGGCATGCCGGGCGGCATCACCATCGCCACCAACATGGCGGGCCGCGGTACCGACATCGTGCTGGGCGGCAGCATCCAGAAGGAAATCGACGCGATCCAGCACGACGAGGCGCTGTCCGACAGCGACAAAGCCAGCCGCATCGCCGCGTTCAAGGCCGACTGGCAGCAGCGTCACGACGCCGTGATCGGCTCGGGCGGTCTGCATATCATCGGCACCGAACGCCACGAATCGCGTCGCGTCGACAACCAGTTGCGCGGCCGCTCCGGGCGCCAGGGCGACCCAGGCTCCAGCCGTTTCTTCCTGTCGCTGGAAGATCCGCTGCTGCGCATCTTCGCCTCCGACCGCGTCGCCGCGATCATGGATCGCCTGAAGATGCCCGAGGGCGAGGCGATCGAACATCCGTGGGTGACGCGCGCGATCGAGAACGCGCAGCGCAAGGTGGAACAGCGCAACTTCGACATCCGCAAGCAATTGCTCGAATACGACGACGTCTCCAACGACCAGCGCAAGGTCATCTACGAACAGCGCAACGAACTGCTGGCGAGCGCCGACATTCGCGACACCATCCGCGCCATGCGCGACGACGTGCTGAACGAGACGGTCAACCTTTACATCGTGCCGGGCAGCATGGACGAGCAGTGGGACGTGCCGGGGTTGGAAAAAGCGCTGGCTGCGCAGTTCACCCTCGACCTGCCGCTGCAGCAGTGGCTGGACGAAGACAAAACGCTGAACGAGGATGGCCTGCGCAAGAAAATCTGCGAAGCCGGCGACGCCGCGTACCAGGAAAAGGAAGCGCTGGTCGGCACCGAGGGCCTGCACCAGTTCGAGCGCGCCGTGATGCTGCAAAGCCTGGACACCCACTGGCGCGAGCATTTGTCGGCGCTGGATCATCTGCGCCAGGGCATCCACCTGCGCGGCTATGCGCAGAAACAGCCCAAGCAGGAATACAAGCGCGAGGCGTTCGAATTGTTCGCCGCCATGCTCACCGGCATCAAGGCCGAGGTCACGCAGATCACCACCACCGTGCAGGTGCGTGCGCCCGAGGATGTGCAGGCGGTCGACCTGCACGAACCGTCGAACATGCAGTTCCAGCATACCGAATACGATGAGGCGCAGGATTTCGTCGAGGCCGAAACCGCGGTGGCCGCACCCGGCAACGCCTTCCCCAAGGTCGGTCGCAACGATCCTTGTCCGTGCGGATCGGGCAAGAAATACAAGCTGTGCCACGGCAAGCTGGACTGACCTCAATCAAACCGGGGAACGATCATGCCTTACTACGTGTTTCGTCTGGGAATGTTCAAGGTGCTGGAGAAAAAAGGCGAGTGGGCGACCTTCAAGGAAGCCAAGGCGCACACCAACGACCTGCGCAAGACGCTCGACCCCAAGAGCGGCGACAAGTACAAGATGATCTTCGCCGAGAACGAAATCGCCGCGCAGGATACGCTCAGCGCGGAGCGCGAACTGGACAAGACCCTGTCGGGTGACGACTGGTAAAAGGTCATCCATAAACCTACTGTGCGACTGATGGCCGGGATTGCGCGCTGCTCGCAATCCTCATGTACTTCAGTAATTCCGGTTGCTGCGCTGCGGGCTCACCCGCCATCAGCCGCTCGCTACGGTTTCTGGACGACTTTTTGGCTGAGTTTCTGAGTTGATATGGCCGAGTACAACGAAGACGCCTACAAACTAGCCCGCAAGGCTTACATCGAACATAGCTGCCCGTTCGAACGAGCCTTGCTGTCGCGCTGCGTCGGATGCGACCGGTCGCGTAAGCTCAACCTGGCCGAGCGCGAAGCGATTGCCTGCGGCGACGCCGCGGTGCGCGAGCACTGCCTGAGCTTCTACCAGGCGCTGCACGAGAACGCGCAGTTCGCATTGAAAATCAAGCCCGATGCGCCGTGGCCGTTCGGCAAGGAAATCCGCGCCCAGTGTGGCGGCGTGCGCGGGCTGGCGGAGGCGCTGGATGCTACGACGGATGAAACCACCGACATTGCGGCCACCGTGTTGCTGGGTCGGGAACGCTTCGGTCGTTGCTCTGAATTCCCCTATTCCGAAATCATGCGCGCCGTGGTGCATTACGAGCCGCGCAAGCGGCGTTCGTGACCGTTGGGGAACCTGGCCGGCCCGGCGGCAGCCATTTGGGCAAGCGCTTTTTATTGACTACACTGCCAGCGTGCGTATCCACTTCCGCCGATTCCTGCTGACGTTCCTGATGCTGGCCCTGCCGCTGCAGGCGTTTGCGTCTGCGTCCATGCTGGGCTGCGCGTTGTCGCATCAGGCCGTTGTGCTAGAGCGCGCGATGGCCGACGACCCGATGGCGATGGTGGGTTGCCATGAGTCGCAACACCCGGACGCCCCGCCCACACAACACGACTGCAAGCATTGCGCCGCGTGTTATCTGGCGTCGGCGCTGCCGATTCCGGCGTTCGACGCGCCGGCGGTCATGCCGGTTTCCACCGCGTTCATTGCGCATTCCGCCGCATCTTTCAGCGGCTTCATCCCCGACGGCCCCGAGCGGCCGCCTCGAACCGCCTCCGTCTGAATCCCGCGCCGACGGTCGGCGCGTTTCATCGATTCCGCGCGCGGCAGCCGTGCCGCGCGGATTGGAGGTTCATCATGCTGAACGCTTGTTTACGTCGTGCGGCGCCGTGGGCGCACGCAATTTTCATTAGTCTGACGCTACCGGATATGGCGGTTCATGCCGCCGAACCCATACCCGAACCGGCGACGCCCGTGCCCTTCAAACACTATCAAGCCTGGCAAGACGCGCCGCTGAAGGACTGGCGCCAGGCCAACGACCGCGTCGGCGAAATCGGCGGATGGCGCACCTATCTGCGCGAATCGCAGCAGGACGGCGAAGGGATGGATTCTGGCGGACATGACCATCATGGCCACCACGGGCACTGAGGCGGCGACCATGAATACGCTGCCTTTCACTCGCCGCACTCTGGCCCTCGCCACGTTCTCCGCCGCGCTGCTGGGCGGCTGCGCGAGCTTTTCGCCGGATGGCGGATTGGATGCGATTCAATCCGCCACACGCTTACACATCCAGCAGGACGTCGTCTGGATGCGCGACGACGCCAGCCGCAACCAGGCACAGGCGCGTATCGATGCCCTGCTGGAAAAACCGCTTTCCGCCGACGATGCAGTGCAGATCGCGCTCCTCAACAATCCCGGCTTGCAGGCGGCATTCAACACGCTGGGTATCGCCGAGGCCGACTGGGTGGCGGCGCGTCGGCTGCCGAATCCGGGTTTTTCCATCGGCCGGCTTACCCGGGGCTCCGAAGTGGAATGGGAACGCAGTCTGCATCTCGATCTGGCGCGCTTGCTGACGATGCCGCTACGCGCCGACATCGAGCAGCGCCTGTTCGAGCAGACCCGGCAGGCGTTGGTATTGGACGTGCTGCGGCTGGCGGCCGACACGCGCAAGGCGTGGATCGCCGCCGTCGCCGCCGGGCAGACGGCGCAGTACCAGCAACAGGCGATGGA
>JBGSZD010000293.1:0-3890 GCA_041750575.1 Thiobacillus sp.
TGGCGGAGAGGGTGGGATTCGAACCCACGGTGAACTTGCGCTCACGCCTGATTTCGAGTCAGGTACATTCGACCACTCTGCCACCTCTCCGGCGGCGCGTATTGTAACCGAGGTTGCGACGGCCGTGCCCGGCTGGACGAAATTTTCGTCCTGGGTCAGACTGCTTCCATGCCAGTCAAAAAAATAATGGCGGAATTCGGGAGATGGACTGTACTGACTCTGGGCTTGTGGGTGACCGCCTGCAGCCAGCCCGTGCCGCCGCCCGAAACCACCGGGGAGTTGCACGTCGGGACACGCAATAGTCCGGCGAGCTATTTCATCGCGCATAACGGCGAGGCAGCCGGCTTCGAACACGATCTGATTCAGGCATTCAGCCAGTCGCAGAACTGGTCGCTCGAATGGACGGAAAAGGATCGCCCCGAAGCGCTATTCGAACTGCTCGACAAGAAGCGGATTCACCTGGCGGCGGCGACCCTGCCGCGCGCGGTCATCAAGGATCGCCACCTGATCGCCGGCCCGGTTCTGTTCGAAACCCCCGTGCATATCGTGTATCGCATCAGCGACCCGGCACCGCGCAACGCAGCCGATCTGTCCGGCAAGAAACTGGCGCTGATCGCCGGCTCGGGACACACGCCGATGCTGATGCGCCTGAAACGCAAGCATCCGAAACTGTCCTGGGACAAATTGGATAATGTCTGGCCGGAAGAACTGCTGGCGCAACTGCAGGCAGGCCAGTACGACGCAGTGGTCATCAGCGGCATGGATTTCGACCCCATGCGCAATCTTTATCCCGAACTGGCTGTGGCGTTCGATCTCCCCGAGAAACAGCAAATCGCCTGGGCGTTGCCGCGCCACAGTTCGCATCTCATGCGCAATGCGCTCGCGCGCTTCGTCGAGCAGGCGCGGAAGGACGGCACCGTCAAGCGCATCTACGAACGCTATTTCGGCCACGTCAAACGGCTCGACAGCACCGACGTCCTCGGCATCCTGCAACGCCGTCCGCTGCGCCTGCCCGCACTGCGCCAGCATTTTCACGAGGCGCAAACGCTCACCGGCATCGACTGGCGGCTGCTCGCCGCGATCGGCTATCAGGAATCGCAATGGAATGCGTATGCCACTTCACCCACCGGGGTGCGCGGGCTGATGATGCTGACCAGCGAAACCGCCGACCGCATGGGCGTGGCCGATCGCCTCAACGCGCGCCAGAGCATTCTGGGCGGCGCACGCTACCTGACATTATTGAAGGAGGCACTACCCGCCCGCATCGCCGAGCCCGACCGCAGCTGGCTGGCGCTGGCGGCGTACAACCAAGGGCAGGGACACATGGAAGACGCGCGCCGCATCGCGCAGGCGCGCGGCGGCAATCCTGACAGCTGGGCCGACGTGAAGGAGGCGCTGCCCTACCTCAGCCGCGGCACCTACGCCAAGGCGATGAAATACGGCTACGCGCGCGGCGCCGAAGCGCTGATTTTTGCCGAGAACATCCGCAACTACTACGACATCCTGCTGCGGCTGGAACCCGAGTACAACCCGCTGTTCAACCTGGGCACCCGGGAAGATCGCGAGGCGTCACCGGGGTGACAAACTGCTATCAAGCTGACGCAGCCTATGTGTAATGCAAGTAGGAAACATTGATCGTGCTGGATCAAAAATTCCGGCGGCTGTGAGCCGCGCCAGATTCAAACTCAAGCGGACGTCAGCCGCGCCAAGCCTAACTCAAGCAGCAGTCAGCCGCTCCAGCCCGCCCATCCACGGCCGCAACGCCTCCGGCACGGTCACGCTGCCGTCGGCGTTCTGGTAGTTCTCCAGAATCGCCACCAGCGTGCGCCCCACCGCCAGGCCCGAACCGTTCAACGTATGCAGCAGTTCCGGCTTGCCCTGCCCGCTGCGGAAACGCGCCTGCATGCGGCGCGCCTGGAAAGCTTCGAAATTGGAACACGAGGAAATCTCGCGGTAGGTGTTCTGCGCCGGCAGCCACACTTCGAGGTCGTAGGTCTTGGCCGACGAGAAACCCATGTCGCCGCTGCACAAAGCCATCTTGCGATAAGGCAGGCCGAGCTTCCGCAGGATCGCCTCGGCGTTCGCCGTCAGCGTTTCCAGCGCGGCGTAGGAATCTTCCGGTTTCACCATCTGCACCAGTTCCACCTTGTCGAACTGGTGCTGGCGGATCATGCCGCGCGTGTCGCGTCCGTAGGAACCGGCCTCCGAGCGGAAGCACGGCGTGTGGGCGACGAATTTCAGCGGCAGCGATTCGGCGGCGACGATCTCGTCGCGCAGCAGATTGGTCACCGGCACTTCGGCGGTGGGGATGAGGTAAAGCCTGTCGGCATCGCTACGGGGCACGTGGAACAGGTCTTCCTCGAACTTCGGCAACTGCCCGGTGCCACGCATCGAATCGGCGTTCACCAGATACGGCACATAGACTTCGGTGTAGCCATGCTCCGCCGAATGCACGTCGAGCATGAACTGCGCGAGCGCGCGATGCAATCGTGCGAGGCCGCCTTTCATCACGCTGAAGCGGCTGCCGGTGATTTTCACCGCCGCGGCGAAATCGAGCTGGCCCAGCCCCTCGCCGAGGTCGACGTGATCGCGCACCGGGAAATCGAACGTCTTCGGCGTACCCCAGCGGCTCACCTCGACGTTGGCGGTCTCGTCCTTGCCCATTGCCACCGATTCGTGCGGCAGATTCGGCACCCCCATCAGGAAACCGTTGAGTTCGTCCTGCAGTTCGGAAAGCCGCGTCTCCAAGTGCTTCAGTTCGTCGCCTAGCCCCGCCACCTCGGCCATCACCGCCGTGGTGTCCTCCCCCTTCCCCTTCATCATGCCGATCTGCTTGGACAGGGTATTGCGGCGGCTTTGTGCGTCCTGGGTGTGTGTCTGGAACACCTTGCGTGCGCCCTCAAGCTCTTCGAAGTACGCTACATCGAACACAAAACCGCGCGCCGCCAAGCGTTCGGCTACGAGGGCTGCGTCTTTGCGCAGCAGCTGGATATCAAGCATGGGAGTGTAGGAATAGCCGCAAAAGCGCCATTTTCACCGATAGCCGCCGCCTGCGGCTAGTGGCGGCGTGAATTTAAGCCGCTTCGACCATCCCCACCGCCTCTTCCACATCCACCGCCACGATGCGCGACACGCCTGGCTCCTGCATGGTGACGCCGGCGAGGTGCTGGGCCATTTCCATGGTGACGCGGTTGTGGGTAATGAAGAGGAACTGGGTATGGTCGGACATCGCCTTGACCAGCCGGCAATAGCGCTCGGTGTTGGCGTCGTCGAGCGGCGCGTCGACCTCGTCAAGCAGACAGAACGGCGCCGGGTTGAGCTTGAACATGGCGAACACCAGCGACAGCGCGGTGAGCGTCTTTTCGCCGCCTGACAGCAGGTGGATCGAGGCGTTTTTCTTGCCGGGCGGCTGGGCGAACACCTGTACGCCGGCGTCGAGCAGTTCGTCGCCCGTCAGAATCAACCGCGCCTGACCACCGCCGAACAGCTGCGGGAACAGCTCGCCCATATGCTGGTTGACGGTGTCGAAGGTTTCCTTGAGCTTGGCGCGCGATTCCTGGTCGATACGGCGGATCGCGTCTTCCAGCGTGCTGACCGCTTCCAGCAAATCGGCGCATTGTGCGGCGAGGTATTCGCTGCGTTCCTGCGCCTGGGTGAGTTCTTCCAAAGCGGCAAGGTTGACCGCGCCGAGGGTGGCGATCTCGTTCTGCAGGCGGTTGATTTCGGTCTGGAGTTGGGCGGGTTTGGGGCTGTCGGCCAGGCCCGATTCGAGATGGGCTTCGTCGGCGGCCGCCTCGCGCAGTTGCAGCTCGAACTGCGACTGCGTCAGCATGGCTTCCTGGTCCTTGAGCTTCAGCTGCTCGATGGTGCGGCGCAGCGGATCGAGTCCC
>JBGSZD010000294.1:0-6259 GCA_041750575.1 Thiobacillus sp.
CCGTCGCGCAGCACGGCGATGTTGCGCAGCGAGACGGGCGCGCGCAGCCCGGTGCCTGCCGCCTTGGCGAAAGCTTCCTTGGCGGCGAAACACTTGGCGAGAAAGCGCGCGGGGTCGCCGCTGGCGTAATAGCCCGCGTGCTCGGCCGGGGCGAGGATGCGGTCGGCGTAATGTTCGCCGAAACGGGCGAGGCCATCGCGTATGCGCGTGGCGTCGAGCAGGTCGGTGCCGATGCCGAAAATCATGGCGACACTTTCACCGATAGGCCGGCCGCCCGGATTTTTTCTGCAAACGCGTCGAGCCAGGCGGTGGGCAGCGCCGACAGTCGCTCTGCCTGCGGTTGCATCGAGGGTCGCGCCAGGCCATACAGCAACACGCCCTGCACTGGAATCGCCTCACGGCGAATACGCGCGATCGCGGACAGATACGCGGCTTGCTCGGCTTCGGACGGCGGCACGCCGTCCAGGGCGAACACGCAGGTTTGCAGCCAGGTGGGACACAGGCGCGCGGCCAGCGTCAGGCGCTCGAATTGCTTCTCGGGCAAAATCCGCGTCTGGTTGATCGCGCGCATGCCGGCAACGGTGGCGCTGTCGAACTTGAACCACACCTCGCCGTTGAGTTGCGCCATATTCTTTAGACCTACCTGTACGCGCGGGCGGCCTATCTGACTGCCGTTGGTGATTAGCACCAGTTTGATTTTTCCTGCCAGATCGCAATCCGCCATCACCCGGCCGATTCGTTCGATCACGTCCGGAAATTCACGCGCGCTGGTTGGCTCGCCGTTGCCCGAGAGCGCGATGTCATTCAGCCGCCGTACCCCTTCCGGCACGCGGGTTTGCATGAAGCTGCCGTGCAGGATGTCGCCGAGCATCGCGCGCAGTTCGGCTTCCAGTTGCACCAGATCGATCGCTGGCGCGGTGCCGCGCTGTAAATCCGGGACCTGGCAATACACGCATGCCCAGTTGCAGGCGTTGTTGGGATTCAGGTTCACCCCCACCGATACCCCACCCGCACGGCGCGATACGACGGGGTAGACGTAGGTCATCCCCGCGCTGTCGCGATTGTGGTTGACGGGGGTAAGGGGCGCGATCTGGCTCATGACGGGATTCTCGCATCAACGCGCGGCAATAAAAAACGACCCTGTCCGGGTCGTTTCCAATATTTTGGCGGAAGCGGTGAGCGATGCTCACACCGCAGTCCTCACTGAAATGGGTTTTGGCTGCGCCAAACAGGCGAACAACCTCGATGTTCTGGCGGAAGCGGTGAGATTCGAACTCACGGATGGCTTGCACCATCGCCGGTTTTCAAGACCGGTGCCTTAAACCGCTCGGCCACGCTTCCTGGATTTGCACTCAGGCAGGCGCGCATTGTAGCGGCTCCGCCCGGATTTGTACCTTTGGGGACATCAATCCGGGCTGGTGTTCAGTGAGGCGGTTGGGCGAGCGGGCTGGCGGTCATGGGGTTGAACAGGGCTTGCCAGTTGGCGGGTGTTTTCACTTCGGTTTGCCAGCGCGCCTGCACGGCGGGATCGAACGGCTTGGCGAAGGGCTGGTAGCTGGCGGGCGCCATGCTGGCCATGCTCCAGCGCATCCACTTGTTCTGGTCGCCGAGCACGGTGCTGACGGCTTCGTGGAAGCGCGGATCCATCATCGCTTGCGCCCAGGCCATCATCGTTTGCGGGGTGGCGACGGCGGTCATGTTGCTGACCATGCCGGGATTGGCCATGGTGTCGGACGCCTTGCCCCAGTAGGCCGGTTCGGTCAGATTGCCGAAGCGCTGCTGGTGGAATTCCGGTTCGGTGGCGGCATAGAGAAAGCCGACGAAGTTTTCCGGTGAACGCGCGGGCAGAGTGTTACCAGTGAAGTCGCCCATCTGGGCGAGCCAGCCGGCGGGCGTGGTGGGGACCGGTTCGGCGGTGGCCGGGAATGAGGCCAATAAGAGGCTGGCGGCAAGGCTGGTAAGGATGGTTTTCATGGGAGCTCCTTTAAAAAGAATATAAGCACAAGCTTATAAAGCAATTGTCGGGCCCGCTTCAAGTAACTTGAATTCGGGAATGGCCTCAGGATGAACGACACCAGAGAACTTCAGTTTGACGAGTAAAAGAACAGGCGTTAAAAGGCTGGCGGGCGGCTGACACAGGCTGTTGGCTTTTCGTCGGCTTCCGGCATCCTGTGTCAGGCCAATGTAAACATAGCTATATGAACAGGGCGTTTCAGCGTGTCGGAGAGGGCGCGCCGGGTTGGCACAAATGGTGCAACGAGCTTGGCATCTGCACCAGGAACGTACGCCATGACGGATTTGTTTGAAATGCTGAGCACGATCGCCCAGCGCAGAAAAAAAGAAGTGGGCTCACCGTTCGCTTCTTTGAAGGCCACGGAGAAGTGGTTGAAAAACCTGCCGGCCGATTCGGATTACGACACGCACCATGCCCTGGTCCAGGGCATGGAACGCTTCAATGCCGAAAACGAAGCCGCCACGCTCAGTCGCATGAAGTCGCTGCTGAAAATGGAAGAAGCGGGCTTGCCGTTGCAGTTGCGCATCGTCGAGCAGTATGTGCGCAATCAGGCCACGTTCCGTCTGGCGCGCCAGGCTTTGTGGCGCGAGTCGTGGATATTCTGGTCGTTGCTGGCGGAAGCCTGGATGGCGATGCTGAAACAGGCCTACCGCAATCCGATAAGCGCGGAACTGAAACCGCATGCCGCCGAGATCGCCACGCGCGCGCTGCGTTACGCTGGTCTCGTCATGCGCTGGGACTATCATCAGACGCGTACGCCGCCATCGTCAGCCTGGCGCCGCGTGCATAAAATCTATCGCCTGATCGAGCGCGATGGGTTTGCGATGCAGGAGGTGCTGATCAATGCACGCCCCACCCATTGCGCCCGCGAATTCACGCTGGTGGTGCTGATGGGGTTGGTGCACCCGCTGGGCTACCGCGCACAGGAAATCGAATCCATCGCGCAAATTCTCGATGGCTATGAACCCTTGCCCTTGCCTGAAACCGTGCCGCAGCCCGATGCGCATACGCACTTGGTCGATCTGTCGATGAGCGAAGGGGCATGCGTGGTGGAGAACGAACTGGCGCAAGGGCGTCGCTTGCGCTACTTCGACTTGCGTCCGCTGGTCGACTATCTGCGATCGCTCGATCAAGCCTCGACCGCGGAAGCCAACAACGGATTGACCCGTCAGATGGCCAGCCTGATCGAACGCGGCGGCATCCGCCGCAATCGCCAGCGCACGCATCGTTTCGGTCGCGTGTGGGTGGCGGCGGGCATGGACAGAATTATGTCGGCGCTGGCCCATCCCGATGCGGCCAAGGAGCAACCGGCGCTGGATCCCTGGATGCTGCGCGACGAGAGCACCGAAGGCATGGGTTTCGCGCTCGCCGAAGATCCGGCCTTGCCGAACGGCCGCCTGGTGGCGGTGAGTTGGGATCCGTCAGAGAATGTCTGGCAATTACTGGCGATTCGCTGGAGTCGCGAGGAAAACGGCCAGTATCTGATCGGTACGCAACGCCTGTCGCGTCACCCCAAACGGGTGGAAATTTATTCCGAGACCCCTGTGCCGGGTTTGTCGCAGGAGAAGACCTGGGCCTTGTTCCTGCCGATGACGCACACCGAGCAGGGCGTCAGCAATCTGCTGATTCCCAAATCGCATTACCGGCTGGGCACATCGATGATGCTGCGCGATGGCGACGTGGTGTATCGCCTGCGGCTGGGCGACGTGCAGGAAGGCCACGAAGGCTGGCTGCGTGTAGGCATGGAAGTGCTTGGGCGCGAGCAGCTCGTCGCTGCCGCCTGACAGCTTGTCAGCGCGGTTCAGCGCGTGCGGATGTCGCCGAAATGAAAGTCGAATGAACCGGCGCGGCGGTCGTTGAAATACTGCTCCAGCGTGGCGCGCACGGTGCGGAAGGCGATTTCGTCCCAGGGAATGTCGGCCTCGGCAAACAGGCGGGTTTCCAGCGATTCGATGCCAGGCTGGAAATCCAGGTCGAGCAGCCGGGCGCGGAACATGAAATACACCTGATTGATGTGCGGCAGGTTGAACAGGGTGTAGAGCCCGCCCACCTCGATGCGCGCGCCGGCCTCTTCCCAGGTTTCGCGCGCCGTACCTTCGAGCGTGGTTTCGCCGTTTTCCATGAAGCCGGCGGGCAGCGTCCACAAGCCGTATTTGGGCTCGATGGCGCGGCGGCACAGCAATACCTTGTCTTCCCACTCGGGAATGCAGCCGACGACCATTTTGGTATTCTGGTAATGGATGGTCCCGCAATCGGGGCACACGTGGCGCGGCAGGTGATCGCCGTCCGGCACGCGCACGATGACGGCGCTACCGCATTCACTGCAAAAATTCATGCTGCATCCATTCAGTCAGGTTTCGTTTCACGGTAACAAAATCTCCCCACCTCGATCAAGGGCGAAGTTGGCCGCAGGGGGCGCGAGCGTTATGATTTGCAGCATTCCCGTGTTGTTGCGACTGCCATGCGCCCTTCCCATATCGAAACCATCCTCGACCGCGAATTCGAAAGCGCCGCCGACGGCCACCACACCCCGGTGATGCTGTGGGGTCCGCCGGGCGTCGGCAAGTCGCAGATCGTCGCCAAGATCGCGCAGCAACACAGCGTGCCGCTGATCGATATCCGCCTGTCGCAGATGGAACCGACCGATCTGCGCGGCATTCCGTTCCGCAACGGCCAGCTGGTCGAGTGGTCGATTCCTTCGGTGCTGCCGGACGCCGGGCGTCCCGGCCCATCCGGCATTCTGTTTCTCGATGACATCACCGCGGCGCCGCCGACCGTGTCGGCCGCCGCCTATCAACTCATCCTCGACCGCCGCTTGGGCGAATACCAGGTGCCCGACGGCTGGGTGATCTTTGCCGCCGGCAACCGCCAGGGCGACCGCGGCGTGACCTACGCGATGCCGGCGCCGCTGGCCAACCGCTTCACCCACTACGAAGTCGAAGTGAACCTCGACGACTGGGTGGACTGGGCGCACAGCGAGGACATCGACCCACGCGTGATCGCCTTCCTGCGCTTCAGGCCGGATCTTCTGTTCAGCTTCGACCCCGCGCATACGCCGATCGCCTTCCCCAGCCCGCGTTCGTGGGAATACGCCCACCGCGCGCTGCAGAAGTTCGACAAGACCGAGTTGCTGGCCGATTCGCTGATCGCCTGCGTCGGTCAGTCGGCCGGACTGGAGCTGAAAACTTTCGTCGACAACATGGCGCAGATGCCCGACATCGACGCCATCATTGCCGGCGAGGCGGCCGAGGTGCCGGAAGGCATCGACCTGCAATACGGCGTTGCCGCTGCGCTGGTAAGGAAGGCGCTGCAAGCCGCCGACAGCGGCAATGCCTCGGCGGTGTACGGAAACATCCTCAAATACGCGCAACGCTTCCCGCAGCGCGAACTGGGCGTGATGCTGGTGTCCGACCTGCACCGCGCGGTCGGCCGCCCGCTATTCGCCGTGCCGGCCTTCGCCGAATGGGCCAACAGCATTACCGATCTTGTTTTATACGAGCATTGATCCATGGCTGAGCAGCACGACGCCGCGCTCGACCCGGTCTTCACCAAGCTCGCCGCCGCTCGCACGCGGTTGATCATGGAGCGCCCCTTTCTGGGCGCGCTGGTGATGCATCTGCCGTTGAAGGTCGGTGGCGAGTGGTGCACCACTACCGGCACCGACGCGCAGGCGTTCTATTTCAATCCAAAATTTGTCGAAAATCTGAATCTGGCGCAGACGCAGTTCATCCTCGCGCACGAGGCGATGCACTGCGCGATGGGCCACCCGCACCGCCGCAATCACCGGGTCAAACG
Source organism: Thiobacillus sp. (assembly GCA_041750575.1). Lineage (GTDB taxonomy): Bacteria > Pseudomonadota > Gammaproteobacteria > Burkholderiales > Thiobacillaceae > Thiobacillus. The sequence goes on from JBGSZD010000294.1 coordinate 5,810, forward strand.
CCGCTGGGATGTGGCGTGCGACCACGCGGTGAACCTGATCCTGATCGAGGAAGGCCTGAAGCCGCCGCTGCATGGCATCCTCGCCAATCAGGACTACATGACGCTGTCAGCGGAAGAAATCTATCCGATGATTCCGGAAGACACGCCGGAAGAATCCTTCGACCAACACCTGTTCGACAACGATAACGAAACCGGCGCGAGTCCCGACGAGAACGAGCGCCAGGACGATCCCGACGCCGGCGATTCCGGCGGCCAGGGCAAGGAAGGCCAGAGCCAGGCTGAAGAACAGCAAGGCAGCGGCAGCCAGGCCTCGCAGAAGCCGAACGAACTGTCGCCCAGCGAACGCGAGGAACTCGCCGAACAGTGGAAGAACCGCCTTGCCGCCGCTGCGCAGGCCGCGCGCCAGGCGGGCAAGCTGTCGCAGTCGATGATGCGCTGGGTCGATGGCCT
>JBGSZD010000295.1:0-3805 GCA_041750575.1 Thiobacillus sp.
GCCGGCGAGCGCATCGACGTCACCGGGCTCGAGCAGATAGCCGTTCGCTCCGTCCTCCACCACCTCGGGGATGCCCCCCACTCGCGTGGCGACAACCGGCTTACAGCAGGCGCCGGCTTCCAGGTTGATGAGGCCCAGCGGCTCCTGCCAGCGCGACGGCACCACGACGATATCCGCCGTCTGGTAGACGTTTTCAACATCTTTCACGTAGCCGATGTAGCGGATGCGGAGATCGCCGGCCGCCATCGCTTCGAGGTCCTGCTCCGAATACGAGCCGGGAAATTTCTTCGGGTCGCGGCATTCCCCCGCAATCAGGAAACGCGCGCTGGGATCCGGAAGCTTTCTTGCCATGGCGATGAAATCCGCCACGCCCTTGATCTCGCGAACCTGCCCGAGAAAGGCAACCACCACCTGGTCGGGACTCAGGCCGAGTTCCTCACGCAGGCTGCGTCCGGCATCGAAGCGCGCCAGACTGATCGTGTTGTAGATCACCGGCTTGGGCAAGCCCGCCGGTAGCGACTGGTCGGCGGTGTAGCGCGACACGCTGATCGCGGCGCGGCATAGCTTCATGAACGGTCCCGGCCTGGCGTTGATGACGTGATAGTGGGCAACGATGGGGATGCGCAGTGCCCAAGCGGCCAGCAACTCGGCGGGCCGCCAGAAGTTGGAACCATTGACGTGTACGACGTCCACGCGTTCGTGCCGGAAAAAACGCCAGGCCCGGATAAAGCTGCGCAGATAGGCGAGGGGGCTACCGGATTCGGTGAGCGGTCCCCAGATCCGATAACGCAAACCGCGCTGCTTCAGTTCATCTTCGATCGGCCCCGTGCGGGGCAATAGCAGCAGGGGGGTCCAGCCTGTCGCGATCCATCAGACGCAGGTTGGTGAACAGTACCCGGCTGGCGCCGCCCCAGTCGCCGGCACTCAGGGTGAAAAAACAGACGATCGGTTTCTTGTTCATGGGAAAAAGTTTGGGTGGTGCAAGGTCCCGGAAGCCAGGTCAACGAACGGTCGTCATTGCTTGACCACGTGAAATTTCCAGGTGCATTTTGGATGAGGTCGAATCGTTTCCGGCTTGTCGCTGAAGAACTCGTCGATGGCCTTGCTGGCGCCCGGCCAGCGCGAATCGCCATACTCGTCGAACATGATGACGCCGCCAGGCTGAACCTTGTCGTAGAGCGTTTCCAGCGAAAGCTTGTAGGATTCGTACAGATCGCAATCCAGATGCAGCAAGGCAATGCGGCCCTCATACTGGTTTAGCGTCTTGTCGAACCAGCCTTTCACGAGACGAATTCGGTCGCGGATAACGTCTTCGCCGAGCCGGCCGTCGCGCAGTACCTTGATCACGGTGTCCGGCGGGTTGGCCCAGAACCCTTTGCCGGTGATCGGCGTGGTTTCGTCCTTTTCGACCGGAGCCGGAAAGCCTTCAAAGGAATCGAAGCCGTAGTAGGTCCGCGGCTTGCCGATATAGTCGCTGAACAAGGTGAACAACAGCGCGCCATGGCCCAGCGAGACGCCGCATTCCACGATATCGCCCTCCACGCCGCGCACGGTTTCCACCATGTCCTTGAAATAGAGGTAGCGGTCGAGGGCGCCTCGGTAGACCCTCGGCAGAAAGGGCGAGTGGTTGTAGTCGGCTGGGATGCTTTCCTCCAGCGGATCGAGTTTCTCGATCTTGTAACCGAGGGTGCGAATCGCGCGTTTGATGGCAGCTTTGAGTGGCATCGTGATCATCCTTGGGCGTGAGAATCGGGGAACGGCTGAGTGTCGGGGGAGCGGTCAAGCCAGGCCGACAGTTTGCTCCAGAGCGTATCGGCAATATCCGCATGCTGGTCAATCAGATTCTGTTTGCACATGGGGTCCGCCACGACGTCGAACAGTTGCAGGATATGTCCGTCGGCAAGCGGCTGATAAGTCAGTTTCCAGCGTCCCCTGCGGACCATGCGGTCCTTGGCGTCCATGATGCGCGTCACATATTCCGGTTTGATCGAGAGGGTGCCGCTTTCGCGATTGGGTACTTCCATCAGTTCCAGCAAATCGGGATAGCGCAGATGCTTGTCCGGCAGGCCGGGAATGTCGGCGATCAAGACGCCGGTTTCATTGAATGCATCGAGTTGGGGGCAATCCTCCTGCCGGGCGAGACAGGGTACAAGCGAGATACCGTCCATTCCCGGGGCGGGCGCGGCGCCAGCCAATTCCAGCAGAGTCGGTGCCAGGTCGATGCTACGGATCACTTGATCGATTTTCCCTCTGGCAGGTTTGCGAGGGTCGCAAATCAGCAAAGGAATGCGCGGACTGAAATCGCCCACTGCCGAGTTGCCCTGGCCCCAGGTGTCGTGCTCGAAAAATTCCATGCCGTGGTCTGAATAGACAACCACGATGGTGCTGTCGGACAACCCGCAGGCGTCGAGGTGGCGCAGCATCCGGCCGACCTCGTCGTCGAATTGCGCCACGCAGCCGTCATACAGATCGATGATCTGGTCGAGATCGAACTCTTCCTTGGGCGCCCCCTGGCGGCGGATGATCTCGAAGGGATCGGTGAGTTTGGCCATGGCGAACTTGGACGCGCCAGCATAGGCAGGATCGGTGAAGCGCGCGTACCAGGGCCACTCCGATGCAAACGGCGGATGCGTGGTGGAATAAAACACGTTGAGAAAAAATGGTTGCGCGCTTTTCGCCAGGCGCGAGACTAGCCGGCGCGCGCGGCGGCCCATCTGGGACGTCAGCGGCACGCCGCCAAGATAGTACAGTTCCGGCAGCAGCAGACGCCCCAGCCGGTTATGGGTAAACAGCGAAATGAACAGGCGTAGGTCCTTCGGCCCCTGGCGGATCAGGTATTTCAGATTCCACTGGTCTTCGGGCAGATCGGTATGATCGAAGCCGAAGGAAAACTTGCCCATGTCGCCGCCGCACCAGTCGGACAAGGCCGCGGTGCGGTAGCCCCTGGCTTTCAGCAGATGCGGTAACGCATCCACCTTGAGTCGGGTGTGTTCATTGGCGACGAAATTGTCGCGGATGCCATGGGTGTGCGGCCAGGTGCCGGTGAGCATGGAAATGAGGCTGGGCGCAGTACGGGCGCATGGCACATAGCAGTTGGCGAACAGCGTGCCCTGGGCGGCGAGGGCATCGATGTTGGGTGTGGGCGCGCGGTGGTAGCCCAGTGCACCCAGCCGGTCGGCACGCAAGGTGTCCGAGCCGATCAGAAGAATATTGGGCGTGCCATCGTGCACCCGCTCGCCTGCGTTTTCAGTGCGCGCTTCGGGCAGCCATCCCGCCCAGGCGACCAGGCCGGCATAAAACAAGGCCGCCGACCATAATGCGATCAGATCGGCGGCCAGATTCTGACTGGTCAGTTGCCAGCTGGCGGCAACCAGCAGTGCGGCCAACGCAACCCCCACCGCGACTTCGATCCGTCGGATGCGTCCGGGGGTAAACCATTGCCATAGCGGGTACAGTCGGCTCATGCGGTAATGCATGGATGCAACCAGCAGGCCCGGGTTGAAGCGCAGCTTGCGGATTAACTGCATGACGCTGGCGCCGACGATGCCGAGAACGGCGGCAAAAAATGCCAGCCAGGCAGACCAGGTTCCACCCAGGCTCACATTCAGCGCAAAGTAGGCGAGCACGCCACCGCCCCCCGCGAGCAGCATCAGCGCGAATGCCCACAGGCCGAGCCGGGCGATCGCGAAGACCGTGTAGCTGCGGTAATGGGTGAGAATTTCCACGCGGATGCGTGGTCCGGTCTGCGAAAAATCCAAAAGCGATTTGGCCAGCAGGGCAAGGGTTCCCAGGCCGGCGGCGCCCA
>JBGSZD010000296.1:0-6826 GCA_041750575.1 Thiobacillus sp.
TCGCCCAATCTGGACGCGCTGCTTCAGGACATCCGCTTGCGCCTGCGTGCCCAGGGCCGCTCGCCCGAGGCGCTGCTTACCCGGCCTTACGCGCAACTGCGCGCCTGCCTGCCTCCCGCCGCCCCACCCCAAGCAGAAAGGACATTGCATGCCCCATCCCTTTGATGCCTTCCAAGCCGCCACCGCTCACTATCATGGCGAGAATGCGGTTGCGCTCTCGCATGCCGCCCGCCTGGCGTACAACGATGACGCCGAATGCGCAGCGCTTGCGTCGCAATGGAAGTTTTCGCGCTGCCGCTTCATCGAGCGGCGCGAAACCCAGTGCCTGGTCATGGCCAATGGCAGCGCCATCGTGGTTGCATTCCGTGGCACCGAGCCGCGCAAGCTCAAGGACTGGATGAGCGATCTCGACACCCAGTTTGTCGACGGGCCGTTTGGGCGGGCGCATTGTGGTTTCAATCTTGCGCTGTCCCATGTCTGGGATGACCTGAATGCCTGCATCGCGGAATTTCAGGATCAGGGTCAGTCGCTCTGGGTCACCGGGCATAGCCTGGGTGCGGCGCTCGCTACCCTCGCCGCGGCGCACTGGCGCGAGGCGGACAAACCGGTGCACGGTCTCTACATCTTCGGCGCGCCACGAGTGGGCGATCGCGTATTCGAGCGTACCTTCGATCAGGATTTCGGCGCGCGCAACTTCCGCTTTGTGAACAACGCCGATCTGGTTACCCGGGTACCGCTGCGCACCATGGGGTTTTCGCATGCGGGCACGCTGCTGTACTTCACCGACAAGGGCAAGCTGATGGCCGATCCGGGCTTGTGGGATGCGTTTCTCAATCGCATGCAGGGGCGCATCGACGATCTGGGAAAGATGGGCCCAGCCGATCTCAAGCAGCATTCCATCGACCACTACGTGAAGCTGTGCGAGAAAAATCGCGCAGTGAAACCGTTCTGATGCCGCCATGACCCCCGACCAAACCCAATCGTGCAGCGCCTGTCGCTTCTGGTTGTGGGCGGTCGTCCTGCTGGTTCTGCTCTTCGCGCTGGGCGCCGCGATCCGCTTTCTGCCCGACCAGCCGGTGACCTACGACGACCCGGTCGAGCACTTCAAATACGGTTCCACCGGCGGCGAGCGCAACATGGGTTTCCCCTACTGGCTGTTCGCCGTACTGCCCGAAGTCTGCCCAGAGATGCTGCCGGGCAAGGGCTACCCATCCCTGGGCTTCATCTTCGAACCGGGACGCGACCTGCCGGTCGGCATGTCTAAGCGCCGCCATCTCGGCATCGACCGCGTGTTCCTCAACTGCGCCGTGTGCCATACCGCCACCGTGCGCACGTCGCCCACGGCCCAACCCATGCTGGTCGCCGGCATGCCGGCGAATCAGCTTGATCTGATGGCCTTTCAGAAATTCGTCCAGGCCTGTGTCAACGACCGCCGTTTCACCCCCGCGCAAGTGGTGCCGCGCATCGCGGAAAAATCCGGCGGCCTCGGCCTGCTCGACAAGACCGTGGTCTATCCGCTCGGTATCCATCTCATGCGCGATGGCGTCGCCGGCCTGCTCGGACGGCTGCGCTTCTTACATGCGCAGGCCGAGTGGGGGCCGGGGCGTGTCGACACCTTCAATTCGGCCAAAGCCATTTTCGGCGTGCCCTTCGAGCACCTGCCGAAACAAGAACTCGTCGGTGTGTCCGACTTCCCGGCGATCTGGAACCAGGCGAAGAAACAGGGCATGCAGCTGCACTGGGACGGCAACAACAGCCGCGTCGAGGAACGCAATCTCTCCGCCGCCTTCGGTACCGGCGCCACGCCCAAGCTTATCGATCACGCTGCAATCGCACGCATCGAGGGATGGATCGCCACCGCCACGCCACCCGCGTTCGGCAAGTATTACCCTATCGACGACGCCCGCGCCGCGCGCGGAAAGGCCATCTACGACGCCACCTGCGCCGCTTGTCACGGCAGGGATGGCAGCGACTTCACGGGTGAATATGTCGGCAAGGTCACGCCGATTGCCGCTATCGGCACCGACCGCGGCCGCCTCGATTCCTACACCCTGCAACTCGCGCAGAACCAGGGCATGCTGTATTCGGCCGATCCGGATCGACGCTTCCGCCACTTCCGCAAAACCTGGGGCTACGCCAACGCACCCTTGGACGGCCTGTGGCTGCGCGCACCCTACCTGCACAACGGCTCGGTGCCCACGCTGTGGGATCTGCTACAACCGGCCGCACAACGGCCCAAGGTTTTCTATCGCGGCAACGATCTCTACGATCCCAAGCATCTCGGCTTCGTCAGCGCCGAAGCCCCCGGCCTGTTCCGCTTCGACACCGCGATCTCCGGCAACGGCAACGCCGGCCACGAGGGCGCGGCCTACGGCACCACACTGGCCAACGCCGACAAGTGGGCGCTGCTGGAATACCTGAAGACCTTCTGAGGATGACGCCATGAAACCACTCTGCCGCTGTCCCCGCTGGCTGAAAATCACCGGCCTCGTCGTGCTGCTCCTTGCCGTCATCCTCGGCATCGTTGGCTACAACCGCTTCATGCGCGACTACGGCGCGACGGCCTTCGACAACCCGGACGACCGCTTCAAGTACGGCTCGATGGGCGCGGAAAACGACGCCGGCATTCCCTACTGGATTTTCTACGTGCTGCCGCGCGTGTTCCCCGACAAACTGCCCAAGCCCGGCGTCGGCTACGCCAGCTTCGGCGTGGTGTGGGAAGAAGGCCACGAACTGCCGGTTGGGTTTTCCAAGCGGCGGATTGGTTTTGATCGCGTCGCCAACACCTGCGCGTCCTGCCACGTATCGAGCTACCGCACCAAACCCGACGAAACGCCGACGCTGGTCGTCACTGGCCCCAACCACACGCTCGACCTCGAAGCCTTCTTCCGATTTCTGGTCGATTGCGCGAAAGACCCACGCTTCAACGCCGACACGCTGATGGCTGAAATCGAGCTCGCTTCCAAGCTCGATTTCATCGACCGCCTGGCCTATCGCTATCTCATCATTCCCATCACCAAAAAAACCCTGATCGAACGCGAAAGCCAGTTCGCCTGGCTCTACCGCCATGACTTTCCCGAGTGGGGACGCGGGCGCGACGACGCGATGAATCTGACCAAGTACTTCATGATCCGCTGGCCAATGGACGACAGCTTCGGGCCGACCGACATGCCGTCAGTGTGGAACCTGAAGAAATACCAGCCGGAAAAGGGCCATCGCATGAACTTCGCCGGCGACTCGCACGATCCCTATTCGGTCGTGATCGATTCGGCGCTGGGGCTGATGGGCGCGGAACCGAAGGACAAGGCCGACTTTCTCGGCCACATCGACTGGCTGGTCGATTACCTTAAAAACAAACCCGCGCCGAAATATCCCTTCCCCATCGACGCCACCCGCGCCGCGCAGGGCAAGGCAGTGTTCGACGCGAACTGCGCCGCCTGCCACGCCAGCGCACGCACCGGAACCATCGTTCCGCTTTCCGAAATCGGCACCGACCGCGGCCGCATCGACACCTGGGGCAAACAGGCGGCGATCGAGGCCAACAAGGTCGTCAGTGATATGGGCATCCAGCGCAAAGGACTGGTCGAAGCCCCGCTGACCGGGTATGTGGCGCAGTTCCTCGACGGTATCTGGCTGCGCGCGCCCTACCTGCACAACGGCTCGGTGCCGAGCCTGGCCGACATGCTGACGCCGCCCGCGCAGCGCCCGCAGGTTTTCTGGCGAGGCTACGACGTCTACGACCCCGCCAAAGTCGGCTTCGTCGTTCAGGGCCCAGAGGCCGAACGCGCGGGCACGCCATTGGATACCCGCCTGCGCGGCAACGGCAACGGCGGCCACCCCTTCGGCACCACCCTGCCGGAAACTGACAAGGCCGCGCTTGTCGAATACCTGAAGACGCTATGAGTCTCCCTCCCGCAACCCTGGAAATGGCTGGCGCAGCCCGCATGGGTTTGCGGATAGCTGGCGGACCCCGGCCGCCGTTTCCCCGGTAAAGGGCCAAGGCGCCATGTCCGACATCTTCATCAATTACGCCAGCGAGGACAGGGAACGCGCCCGCGCCCTCGCACAGGCCCTGGAGGGACATGGCTGGTCGGTGTGGTGGGATCGTGAGATTCCTCTCGGCTGCACCTTCGACGAGGTCATTGAGCAGGCCATCGCCGGGGCCGGATGCATGCTGGTGCTGTGGAGCGCGGCCTCCACGGCCTCGGAATGGGTGCGTAGCGAGGCCACTGAAGGCAAGCGGCGCGGCATCCTGGTGCCGGTGTTCCTGGAAGAGGTGGAAGCGCCACAGGCCTTTCGGCTGCTCAATGGCACCCGCCTCGATGACTGGGACCTCGCCTCGCCGCACACCGAGCTTGACCGGCTGATCGAGCGGGTGGCGGAGGTTCTGGCCCAGGGCGGACAGCCGGCAAGCGTGCAGCCCAACCCCCCGCGCGCCGCAAGGCAAGCCCCGGCAGCACATTTCTGCCTGGTCTTCGTGCCTTGCGCTATATCGCCGGAGCAGACGATGCGTAATGAGGGCATCCACCAGCCCGGCTCGTCCGAGCACAGCTTTGGGCGCCAAATGTACTGGAAGCGATGGGACATGCACATTGATCGAACACGTGCCGCTCGCCGACCCGGCCCGCTCCGCCGCGTTGCTGCGCCATGAACGACAAAATCGCCATTGTCGTCATGAATGCGGTGGTTGCGCTGGCGCTGCCGTTGCAACAGGCCTTGTTCGCGAAAGAAGTGAATTGGGCTGGAATCGTAGCTTGGGTGATCGTCTGCTTCTCAGTCATGGGCGTATTCTTTTTTATTTTCAGGGAAGAAAGCCGCGCCAAAAAGGCTGTGCCAGCTACAGGCAGGAAGCAGCGGGTGAAGGCCGCCACGCGCTCTGAAACAGCAGCAAGACCGCCCGAGACTGCGGCGATGGGTAGTCAGTCCTCTCCCCAGTCCATCCGTCGGGGCTTCATGCTGGTATTGGGAGCGGCGTTGTGTTGGAGCGTAAGCAACATCCTTTTACGCATCACTGCCAGCAAGCTGCCCCCCGCATCTGGTTTCGACATCGCGCTGATTAACTACCTGGTCGCTGCCATTTTCCTGATCCTTGCATCCTGGGTCGTCTGCCGGGTGAAAGCTCAGCCTTTTCGCCTGCCCCCCATGCAAAGTCTGGCGACTTTCTGGCTTGTGGCAGCGGCCAAAGGCATCAATACCTACTCCTGGATACTCGCGGTAGCGCTGATCAGCGCCGCCTCCGCCGCGACCCTGGAAGGCCTGCACGTGGTATTCACCGTTGCCCTGCTGCTCGCCCTGCGCGTGAAGGCTCCCACAGGCAGTTGGATAGCCTCCCTTGCAAGCTCCGCCATCCTGGTCGTGGGCGTAGTGCTGATTCTGGGGCTGCCGGTGGCGGGTGGCGGGCTTGCTGCGTGGACGGGCATCTTTTTAGGCATCATCTCAGCTTTCTCTTTTTCCGTCTTTTATGTGTTGTGGCAGCGAACGGGAGCCAGGCCGGAGATGGCCGGCCCCCGGACGCTGGAGATGGGAATCCTCCTGCTGGCGGCCACTTTCTGCCTCTTCCCCATCCATTTGGCGGTGAACGCCTTGTGGTGGAAAGCGCCCCTGGTGCCTTTCGGCGCGATGGATGGGGGCGATATCGGGATACAGGTTGCATGCGGCCTGATCGGCATCGGCGCTACTTACTACCTGATCAACGAGTCCTTGCATTACATGAAGAGCCACAAGCTGTGCAGCCTACTGCTCGGCATCGGCCTGTCCTACTCCGTGCCCTTCACCATGATCCTGGAAACGCTCTTTCTTGGGCTCACACCCCGCTTCGAACAATGGCTCGGCGCAATACTGTTTGCGGCGGCCTTTGCCGCCATCTTCAAGGATATGCGGGAGGCGGTGGTGAAACCGGCGCCAGCCATGACAACCGAATTGGGAAGGAGAAATCATGCGCATTGATCGAACACGTGCTACTCGCCGGTCGAACATTCGCCGCATGGCCAGCCTCGCCCTGGCCGTTTGGCTAGCCAGCTTCGCTGCCGCTTCGAGTTGGAGTTACGAAGGTGAAGACGGAGGTGGACGACGCGGCGGGGTTGGTTTCGGCATCGGCATCGACCTCACCTGCATCCTCGGCGGTTGCAAGGACAAGCCAGCGTCGAACGAACCCGGCGACGTCGTATCGCTCGCCAAATCGGGACCCAAGCTCCCCGACAAATATTCCATGAGCGGGCTCGTCATGCAGGGCCTGGTGAAAGGTGGCGCGCCCTTCATTGTGGATTACGAGGCCAGCAAGGCGAAGCTGCGGATCGAAATGAAAACCCAGGGCGCCGAACCCTTCGTCTACACCATCGACGCCAACGGCCGCGGCGAGAAAATCTTCAAGCTACCCGAGTCGTTCGGCGCCGAGCCACGGGCGGCGGTCATTTCGGTGCGCGCGGTGAAGGACCAGCCGGGGCCGAGGTGCCGGCACCGCTGCGTATCCAGGGAATGGGCATGGGAGAAAAAGCGGTCGGCTCGGTGGCGATCGATCAAGTCAGTTTCGGTCCGCCGGAAGTACGCATCGGGCACTTCGACAAGGCGCGCTACAGCTTCCACTCGCGCTCGGATTTCAACAAGGCGGCAGCCGAGTTTTCCCGCGTGGAAAATCGCGACGGCATTGTCCAGGTCACCGAGCGCATCAACAGACAAGAGCTCGGCGAACTGACGCGCGGCACCTGGGTCGGGCGCGACAAGCCGCGCATCTGGGACGGCAAGGGCGAAGACGGCGAGGTCTCGAAAGGCCTGCATGGTCTCAACGTGCGCGCCTGGCGCAGTTCGGTCAAAGAAGGCGACTGGGTGG
>JBGSZD010000297.1:0-4845 GCA_041750575.1 Thiobacillus sp.
GCGCCTTCGGCGAGCTGCGGCGGTAGTTTTCGAGTATCTCGATTTCCTCTTGCGTCAGCGGTTCCGGCTGCGGCAGCGACACAACGCGCTGACCGGTCAGGACGTAGAGCACATCGACCCCAGCCTCTGATAGCGCGGCAAGCTGCACTGCCGTCGGTGACGAGCCGTCTTTTTCCCAGTTGATCACCGTGGTTTTTCCGACACCGGCGATGGCCGCAAATTCAGGCTGCGTCTTGCTCAGACGCTCACGTTCATATTTGAGCCGTTGACCGATCATAAAAATATTTGAACCTCGCGCTTGACAGGTTCAAATTATTGAACCTATGATTACCACATCACAAAACATCTTTGCCTTACCAAATGCGACACCTTACCCAACAAGGAGCAGCCATGACAGCCGATCAGGTCAAGCGGCAATTCCGCGAACGCGGACTCACATTCACCGTTTGGGCCGCCGAACACGGTTTCGACCGCAACGACGTTTACCGCGTGCTCAACGGCCAGCTCAAGGGCAACTACGGCGTTGGCCACAACATTGCCGTGAAGCTCGGCATGAAACCCAATCCGCCCCTGGAACGCCAGGCCGCCTGACCCAACCCAACCCCGGAGCCCACCATGCCCATGCACATCAAAACTCCTCTACCCGCCGCGCGCTTTTATGCGAGTTACGAGCGCCAACCCGAGCCAACGAGCGAGGAAAGCTCAACCCAAACGGCCTTACAGACCGTTGAAGGAAAGCTCTACGGCAACCCCGGCATGACCAAGCGCGAGGCGGTCAACGCGGTGCTGTGCGATGTGGTCAATTCGCGCGACTTCGAAATCGCCGACGGCCTGTGGCTCCTTTCCAACATGTACCAGCACTGGTACATCGAATCCCGGGCCAAGCGTGACCGCGAACCCCAGGCCAAGCGAGCCCGCAAATCCAAATCCGCCTAACCCACCCAACCCGGAGTCCACCATGCACAACCCAACCCACCCCCACGCCCAGGTCGCCATCGAGCTGGCCGAGATCAACTCCGCCCATCGCGGCTTCGTGAACACCCAGCTGTACCTGTCCGGCACTCCGCGCAGCCTCTACACCCTGGCCCGCGTGCTACGCGCAGCCAAGCTGATGGATGACATTGCGGCGATGAACCAACCCGCTTTTGCAAAGGCCGCCTGAGACATGAACGCATTTTATCTGCTGACACTGCGTTGCATAGGCGCAAACCTCAGTTTTGTTTGCGACTGTCCGCGCAGCCTCTCGTTAAGGGGGTGCAAATGACCCGCAAAAATTGGAGGGGCTTCTACCCCCGCACCTTGCGCGAGGCGCTGGAAGGCTGCAAGGACTACGCGCTGCAAAAGCACAACCGCTCGGTCGAGCAGATCGCCGAGCTGGCCGGCGAGGAGTCGCACTGGACGGTATACGGCTGGATGCGCGACGGCTCGATCCCCGGCAAGAAGATCCCCAGCTTTCAACACGCCTGCGGCTGCGACTTCGTTACCCGCTGGGCGGCGCACAGCAGCGGCAAGCTGCTGATTCCGATCCCCACCGGTCGCACGATCGACGTGGATGACGTGCACCGCCTGCAGGGCACGCTCAACAGCGCCGTGGCTGCATTGCTGGGCTTTGCCAGCGGCAGCATGGATGGCGACCAGGTCGCCGCCGAACTCAGCGCCGCGATGGAAGCCCTGGCCTATCACCGCGAAAACGCCGGGCGCCATCGCCAGCCCGAGCTGGAGCTGAGCCATGAGTAAGCACAACGGCAAGGACGAAAGCTACGCCTGCGACGCGCAGCAGCGCGGCTATTTCGTGATGCTGGCGCTGGCCGGACACGAATTCGACGGCGTGAGCATGACCTCGATCGCCGCCGCCTGGGCCCAGCGCGTGGGCAAGCCCGTAGCCAACCAGAAAAACAACATCTTCCGCGACCTGCAGAACCTCAAGTTGCAAGGTTGCGCCGAGCAGCTGCCGGACAGCGACCGCTGGCGTCTCGGGGCGCGCTTTGTGCAAATAGCCCTGGATCACCTCCGGGGTATGGAAAAGGCGACGGCACGCCTGGAAGAAACCCGGCAGCGCTACAGCCGCCAAGCCAATTAACCCACAGGAGAAACCATGTCACGCAAACCCCACCAGATCCCAGAACTCGGCGACGCCGCAGGACCGATGCCCGCAGGGCATGCCATCACGTTGAGCGAGGAAACCGCGATCCGCCAGGACGAAACAGTCGCGATGGAAAACGCGATGACGGTTGCCGCTCAGGTCGGCTACGACGGCTCGCTAACCCTCGCGCCGGCCAGGCCATCGTCACCCCGCGCAGCATCCGCGCCGAGCTGTTCGGCCTGTTCCGCGAGCTGGAGGAGGTGGGGCTGGTGGAGAACTTCGACCAGTTCAAGAACGATCTCATCGTCGTGCGCAGCGACGCCGATCCAAACCGGGTCAACGCAGTCATCCCGCCCGACGTCGTCAACCAGTTCCGCGTCTTCGCGGCAGCGGTTCAGTTCCGTCTGTAAACACAGGATCCCATCATGGCAAACAAAGTAACCGGCCGCGTATTCATCTCCGTCAACGGCGAGCGGATGCGTTCCAAGGAAGGCGCGAAGCTGAACCTCGGCGGCGCCGAGCGCGAGGCGGTCGTCGGCGACGACAGCATCCACGGCTTCACCGAAAAGCTCACCGCGCCGAGCATCGAGTTCACCACCAGCCACATGGCCGACACCGACCTCAAGGCGCTGGCCGACCTGACCGACGCCAGCGTGCAGTTCGAGGCCGACACCGGCCGCGTCTACGTGCTGCGCAACGCCTGGTGCGCCAAGAGCATCGAGATGAGCAAGGGCGAAGTCAGCCTGGTGTTCAACGGTTTGTCGTGCGAGGAGGTTTGACGTGAGCCAGTTGCTGGAACGGCTACGGGCGGGGTCGAGCGTGCGCGGCGAGGCTCGCGTGGGAGACATCGCGTTCGAACTTCGGCTGCTGACCGAGGCGGATTACCTCGAAGCCGGGACCGCGACGCTCGAGCACTTCAAGGCTGCCGGCGTCGAATTCGGCATGGCCAGCGCGGATCTGTTCGAGGATGAAAAGTCGCGGCAGCTGCTCATGCGCGCACTTTACGATCCCGAGACAAGCAAGGCCGTGTTCGAATCGCCGTCGCTGATCCGCAAGGTGCTCACCCGCGACCAGAAATTTGCCCTAGTCGAGCAGTACGTCGAGTTCGAGAAGTGCTATTCGCCTTCGGAGCGGAACATGGATGACGCGGCGTTTCAGGCGCTGCTGGACGAGGTAAAAAAAACGCCCGAGACAGCACGTTTGAACGATTCAAGTTCCGCAACGCTGAGAAGGCTTATCACTGCTTTGGCAGGTCAGCCTTCGATCTGACCGACGGCCAGTGGCTATGGCTGCTCGCGATGTCCCTGGCCGAATCCGAGGAAGCGGCCAAGCAGGAGTAGCGGCACCCAGAACAGAATCACGGCCAGGCCGAAGGCATAGAAAACCGGCGTGAGCACCTTCGGGAATGCCACGTACAGCCAGACAACCACAAATGCGATGAATAATCCCATGTCGAAATTATAGGCCATGAACCAGAATCTCGAATTCGCCCTGATGCTGCGCCTGAATGGGCAGCGGGCCATCGAGCGCGGCCTCAAGAAGACCGGTGACGCCGGGCGCAGCATGGCGCGGGGGATGCGCGACGATTTCAGGAAGCTGAATGAGGCGCTGAACGGGTTCTCGGCGGCGAGCAAGCTGCTCGCGCAGGCGGGCGGGCTTTACGCCGCGCGGCGACTGGTGATGCAGTCGGCGCAGCTGGATAAAAGCCTGATTCGGGTGGCGCTGACGGCGGGCATGACGCGCAAGCAAATGGCGGCGATGCGCGCCGAGCTGTTCGCCGAATCGAAACGCACCGGGCAGAGTGTGGATGACCTCAAGAACGGGCTCGATAATGCTGTGCAGTCCGGCCTGAATTTCCGCCAGGCGCTGCCGGTGATGAAGGCTGTCAACACCGCAATGGCGGTTGCTGGCGCGAGCAGCACCGCGCTGACATCGGCGCTAACGGTCGGTGCTACGGCGTTCCAGTACGACCTGGAAAAGCCCGGTCAGGCGCTGTTGATGCTCGACCAGATGAGGGTCGCAGCCAAACTTGGCAACGCGGAACTGGAATCGCTGTCATCGATTTTCGCGCGGGTCGGGGTGAATGCGGCCAGCGCAGGCATGTCGTATACAGCCACGCTGGGGTTCGTTGAGGCGCTCTCGAAGGTCGAGCAGCAGCCCGAGCGCTTGGCCACACTGGTGGACAGTACCCTGCGCGTGTTCACCAATAAGAACTACATGAAGGATGCCCAAGGCGCGACCGGCATCAAATTCTTCGACGCCAAGGGCCAGCGCCGTGAGGCCGTTGCTGTACTGGCTGACATCAAGTCACGCTACGACAAACTCAAAACTGACGCGGAGCGCTTCAAATTCATCTCCAGGGCATTCGGGCAGGCCGATCTCGATACGGTCAAGGGTATCAAGACGCTGATGACCGGCGACATCCTGGACTCGGTCAAGCGATTCAGCGGTGAGATCGAACGCGCGAGCGGCACCCTGGAACGTGAGTTGCCAGCCGCCATGAATGACGCAGTCGATCAGGGAAACCGGCTGAAAGCCGTGATGGCCGAGGCCGCAGATGGCTTCGTCCAGCCGATCAACGGCCTGCTGGCCAAGCTGTTCAAGACGTTCGCCGACACCAAGGAACAGGGCGGGATTGATGTCTCGGGCGGCGCGCTGGCTGCGGGCACGCTCGGAGCACTGGCGCTGGGGCGGCTCGCCTGGAAGAAATACCGAGGAGACAAGCCTGGGCTACTCGAGCAACTGACCGGCCGCGGTGCCGG
>JBGSZD010000298.1:0-2800 GCA_041750575.1 Thiobacillus sp.
GGGTCGCGGGCAGCAGCGGGCCGCCCCGCCCCTGATCCTGCGGGGCCAGCAGGCGGGTCATGTCGGATTCGGTCTGCGGCAGGGGGTAGACCACGGTGGCGTCGTTCATGCCCCAACCTGCGGCAGCGGGCAAAGCGATCAGCGCCGTCAGCCCGGCGCACAGCACGCGATCCCACCGTACGAACATGCGCCGCCAATCCATCCAGTCAGTCATCCTCTTTTCCCTTGTTATGGGGGTATTGTTTTTCATTGTCCTGCATGTTGGGCCCGGCCGGACCCAACCGGGTTGGCTGCCAAGGCCTACGCCCAATACTTCGCCTTGTCCGGCAGCACCCAGCGCACGCCGCCGCGCGGGTCTTCCTTGTCGCCGCGGTAGCGCGGGATCAGGTGGATGTGCAGGTGCGGCACGGTCTGCCCGCCGGCCTGGCCGTGGTTGATGCCGATGTTGTAGCCGTCGGGCTGGTGGAGCTTGTCAAGGATGTCCCTGGCCTGCGCCAGCATTTTGAGCAGCGCCGATTGCTCGGCTTCGGTGGCGTCGAACAGGGTGGCGAAGTGGCGGCGCGGAATGATGACGGTATGGCCAAGCGAGACGGGAAAACCGTCGCGGTAGGCCACAGCAATCTCATCTTCGGCGACGATGCGGTGCGGGTCGAGGTGGCAGAAGGGACAGGGTTTGGTTGCGGGTGCGGTCATGCTGGGTTGTGCTCGTTTTGTTTTCAGTCCGTGTTGCCGATCCGGTTAGCCCAGCATATTCAGGCGCCAAGCCGGATGCGTTGTTTTCATTTTGACCGAGTGTAACCGAGCCCGGGGCCACCCGGCCAGATTTGGCCGGCCACGGCAGTCGAGCCACCACCAGAAACGCCCCGAGCGAAAACGCATGAATATCGCGGCCGCGGACAGTGTGGAAGCGGACCCGCTCGCCGGTAAGTTCGCACAGCCAGGCCTCCTGGGAGACAGGCATCTTTCGGCAAGGGCCTTGGGGGTAAACAGCACGATGTTGATGCCTGCTTCCGGGTCGCGCGTGGAAACGAACTCGAGGGCTTCGATGCCGGCTACGCGCATCGCCGTACCGAGCATCTGGCTGGCGCGATAGTCGGACGGGCTGGCGAGTTCGCACGATGCCGGTCGAAGGGCGACGCCTGCAACCGCAGGCCCTGCCCGGTACGATACTCCGCCTCGAACAGGGTATGTTGGGTGTCCAGTTTGCGGGCAGGCGGAGTCGCCATGCCGTGCCAGAACACGAACCGGTGTAGGCGGTTTCCGCGAGCACGGTCCGGGTTTCCAGCGAGCCGTAAAACAGACTGGGTTCGCTGCGCGCGCCGAAGCGCGAACCGCGCTTCAGCGGCGGGTAGCGAAACGGCGTGGACAGCAGATAGTGGACATGCTCGGTTCCCTTGCGCCTGGGCGGCTTGGTTGCTTCCAGCAGGTCTTCCAGCACAGCCAGCCGGTCGAGCGAAGCAACCAGTTGATTGGTTGCCACCTGCTCCTGGCTTTCCACCAGCCGGAGCAGCGTGCCTGCCAGCTTGGCCGGTTTGGCATTCGCCAGCGCCGCATTCCAATCGGGCACTTACAGCTTGCCCCGCATGGCATCCAGATATTCCAGCACGGCCTGGCTTATGCCCAGATATATGCACGAATGCGGTTTCTTGAGTCCCGCCTAAGATGAAAGTGTAAAAATCAAAGGGAGCCGTGATGGTTTTCGCCAATCGCAATGAGGCCGCTGATCGGCTGGCTGTCGAACTGCAAGCCTACAAGGGTAAGAACCCGTTGATTCTTGCCATTCCACGCGGCGCGGTGCCGATGGGACAGCGGCTGGCCAAGGCGCTGGAGGGCGAACTCGACGTGGTGCTGGTGCGCAAGCTGCGCGCGCCCTTCAATCCGGAATTCGCCCTCGGCTCGATCGACGAATCGGGGTGGACGTATATCGCGGACTACGCGGAATCGGCCGGCGGCACCGCCGCCTACCTGGCGCAGGAAAAGCAGACTCAGCTCGATACCATTCGCCGGCGCCGCGCACAGTACACGCCGCTGCGGTCGCCGATCGATCCGGCCGGACGCATCGTGATCGTGGTGGACGACGGACTCGCCACCGGCGCGACGATGATATCCGCACTCCACGCGCTGCGTGCGCAAAAGCCGGCCAGGCTGATCTGCGCGGTGCCGGTGGCGCCGCCGGACACGCTGGAAAAAATCCGGCCGTATGCCGACGAGGTAGTGTGTCTGGAAGCACCAGAGTTTTTCCGCGCGGTGGGACAGTTCTATATCGACTTTCCGCAGGTCGAGGACGCGGAAGTCGAAGCCATTCTCGGACAGGCTTAAGGAACACTGAGTTATTCGGTCATCGCGAGGAGCGAAGTGACGTGGCGATCCAGAGCCCGTTGATATGGCCGGCATTCTGGGATTGCTTCGCTTCGCTTGCAATGACCGAAATTGGATTAATCAGCGCCTAACTAGCGAGGTTGCGCGGCCAGGTGACGCTTGAACCAGGCCGCCGCCTGGCGCGCCACTTCTTCCAGCGTGCCGGGTTCCTCGAACAGGTGGGTGGCGCCGGGAACAACCACCATCTCCTTTTCGCAACGCAACTGATCGTAGGCCAGTTGGTTGAGATCGATCACGCCGTCGTCGTAGCCGCCCACCAGCAGGAGTGTCGGCGCGTTCACTTTCAGCAGCGCCTGTTCGCTGGCGAGGTCGGGGCGACCACCGCGCGAAACCACGGCCTTGGCTGCATCGCCCAGCTGAGCCGCGGCTTCCAGCGCGGCAGCGGCGCCGGTACTGGCGCCGAAGAAGCCCAGCGGCACAT
>JBGSZD010000299.1:0-29639 GCA_041750575.1 Thiobacillus sp.
GCGAAGCCGTCGAGCGGCGCGAGGATGGCCTCGTACGCCATGTCCTGTCCGGTTTGGCGGGCAAAGGCGGCATGGATCAACGGCGATTTGGAGTGGGCGACGGGATGCCCGAAAACGGCGTAACGGTCAGTCATGGCGCGCTATTCTAACCGCGCGCCGGGCCAATCAGCTTTGCGTCCAGGGCAGGCCGCGCTGTTTCCAGCCGTTGAGTTCGTTACGGTGGCCAGTGGCCTTGTTGAGATCACCCTCGATACCTTCCAGCACGTTGTAGCAGCTGCCACGACCCGCTTCAGTGCACGCGGCGGCGGCCCGGTGCGAGCGCTCGCCACTGCGGCAGACGAACAACAACAGGGACTCGATATCGGTTGCCTGTGCGAGCTGGGTGAGGAAATGCGGATTGGCAACCCAGCCCGGCCAGGATTGCCATTCGACATGCACGGCATTGGGAATCGCGCCGTTAAGTTCGAGTTCAGCGCGCGAGCGCACGTCGACAAGGCGGGCGCCCGGTGCGAGCTGCAGGAGTTCATGGGCTTCGTGCGGCAACAGCCCACCGGCAAAAGGCCAAGTGTAATTCTGGCTACGGCTGTGTGCGGTATCGAGCAGCTCAGTAATGCGTCCCATGGCGAATCCTTTTTATTTATTGTTCGATTCAGTATAAGAAAGCCATGGCCCGATGCAATACGCACCAATATGGTGCGTATTTTGGCGTGCGCGCCTATTTGTAGTGCGTTGGATGGAGTATTGATAGCACTATCCGGCCATGCGAGCCTTGTGGCACAATGTTTCAGACCTGTTTTTCCTGTATGGCACGGTTGCTGCTATCCGTTTTTCGTGTGGCGTTGGCAGATGGCGCGACTGCGCAATCTGTAACGCCTTAGTTCAATCCATTATTCTGTTTGAGGAGATTCAGCATGGCCGTGGCCGATGTGATGAAGACAATCAAGGACAACGAAGTGAAATTCGTTGATCTGCGTTTTACCGATACCCGCGGCAAGGAACAGCACGTTTCGATTCCCGCACGCATCGTGACCGAAGACTGGTTCGAAGACGGCCACCCGTTCGACGGTTCTTCAATCGCCGGTTGGAAAGGTATTCAGGCGTCCGACATGCTGCTGAAGGCCGATCCGGATTCGGCCTACATGGATCCCTTCTTCGACGAAGCCACACTGATTCTGACCTGCGACGTGATCGAGCCGTCGGATGGCAAGGGATACGAGCGCGATCCGCGTTCGGTCGCCAAGCGCGCTGAAGCGTATCTGAAATCGACCGGCATCGCCGACACCGCCTACTTCGGCCCGGAACCCGAATTCTTCATTTTCGATTCGATCACCTGGCACGACAACATGTCGGGCTGCGGTGTGCAGATCAACTCCGAGGAAGCCGCCTGGTCGTCCGCTGAGAAATTCGAAAACGGCAACACCGGCCACCGCCCTGGCATCAAGGGCGGTTATTTCCCGGTGCCCCCGGTCGACAGCCTGCAGGACATCCGTGCGGCCATGGTGCTGGCGCTGGAAGAAGCCGGTATTCCGGTTGAAGTGTTCCATCACGAAGTCGCGACCGCCGGCCAGTGCGAGATCGGTACCCAGTTCAGCACGCTGACCAAGCGCGCCGACTGGACGCAGACGTTGAAGTACATCGTGCAGAACGTCGCTCACGCCTACGGTAAGACCGCGACCTTCATGCCCAAGCCCATCGTCGGCGACAACGGTTCCGGCATGCATGTGCACATGTCGCTATGGAAAGACGGTAAGAACCTGTTCGCGGGCAATGGTTACGCAGGCCTGTCCGAGTTGTGCCTGTACTACATCGGCGGCGTGATCAAGCATGCCAAGGCACTGAACGCGATCACCAACCCGTCGACCAACTCGTACAAGCGTCTGGTGCCCGGCTTCGAAGCGCCAGTGATGCTGGCCTACTCGGCGCGCAACCGTTCGGCGTCGATCCGTATTCCGATCGCCGCCAGCGAAAAAGCCCGTCGTATCGAAACCCGCTTCCCGGATCCCACCGCCAATCCGTATCTGTGCTTCACTGCACTGATGATGGCGGGCCTGGATGGCATTCAGAACAAAATCCATCCCGGCGATCCGTCGGACAAGGATCTGTACGACCTGCCCCCGGAAGAAGACGCAAAGATTCCGAAGGTCTGCCACAGCCTGGAAATGGCGCTGGAAGAACTCGACAAGGATCGCGAGTTCCTGACCCGTGGCGGCGTGTTCACCAACGACATGATCGACGCCTACATCACACTGAAAATGGAAGAAGTGACCAAGTTCCGCATGACGACCCACCCGGTTGAATTTGCGATGTACTATTCGCTGTAATCGCGATACGTACGACAAAAAGGGGCGGCCTTGGCCGCCCCTTTTTGCATGGGCCGCCAAGCTGCGTTTACCGGTTCAAGACTGAGCGCTTTTGTCCGTAAACAATGGCGTACGTTACACTCAGCCCTATGCAGAACATCCGCTTTTCTTTCCTGTTGTGCCTGATTCTGGCTGCACCTGCGCAGGCGGAAATCTACAAATACGTCGATGAAAGCGGCCAGGTAACGTTTACCGACGTCTATAAAAAGGGCGCCAAGCGTATCGATTTGCCAGGCGCGCCTTCGCCTTTGCCCGCTGGTGCCAAAGCCCCTCGCCGCGCCTCTTACAATCCCAGCCCGGCGGATTTTCCGCGCATTGATGCCGGCACGCAGAAGCGCCGCGACGATATTCGCCGCCAGGTGCTGCAGGATGAAATCAACGGCGAGCGCAAGAACGCTGATGAGGCGCGCAGGCAATTGGCGCTGGGCGAGCGCCTGCAGCCAGGAGAACGAGCGGGCGATGCAACCTATGCTAGTCGCGTGAGCAAATTGCGCGCGACGATCCAGCAGCACGAGCAAAACGTTGCTTCGATACAGCGTGAATTGGCCAATCTGAAATAAGCGTTGCCCGAAGGGGCGTTGTAACGCCGATCGATCAATAATAATCATGCGCCACCCGCAAGGGGTAGGCCGTGGTTGTCTTCGCAGGCCGTGGTTGGAAAGCCGACTTGTCGGCATTACAACCACGCACTAAAACCGCTAAAGCGGTAACAACCACGCTCTGGCACAATCAGTGCTTCAACTGAGTGCGTGAGCATCATGCCATCTTCTTCTTCCAGCGATTTTTCCGGTCTCGATTGCTTGTCCACCGGCACGATGGTGCTGGATGCGGACGATCGTATTCAGTTCGTCAATCCGGCGACCGAAACCTTGCTGGGTGTGTCCGGCGCGCTGATGGTCGGCGACGCCGTCGAGCATGCGTTCGAGCGCAGCCCTGAGTTGCTGACGGCGATCCGGGCGGCGCGCACGGCGCAGGAAACGGTGATCGAATACGAGCTGGAGGTGGCGGTGAACGGTCATCCGCCGATCCGTCTGGGCTGCAGCCTCACGCCTTTGGACAAACCGCCACAGGCCATCCTGATCGAGATGCGCGCAGTTGACCCGCATCTGCGCATTGCCCGCCTGGAGCATTCGCGCCTGCAGCAGGAAGCCAACCGCGAACTGCTACGCAACCTGGCGCACGAAATCAAGAATCCGCTCGGCGGCATTCGCGGCGCGGCGCAATTGCTGGAACACGAGCTGCCGCGCGAAAGCCTGCGCGAGTACACCCAGGTCATCATCAAGGAATCGGACCGTCTGCAGTCGCTAATGGAGCGGCTGTTGACGCCACATCGCATGCCCCGTTTTGGTGCGGTAAATATCCATGAAGTCCTGGAGCGGGTTCGCAGCCTGATTCTGGCTGAAACGCCGAGCGTGTCGCTACGCCGCGACTACGACATCAGCCTGCCGGACATCCGTGCTGATTCCGAGCAGCTCATTCAGGCCACGCTCAATATCGCGCGCAATGCGGTGCAGGCAATGCACGGTAACGGGCATGGGCACGGCCAGGGCGAGATTATTTTCAAGACCCGGGTGTCGCGGCAGATCACGCTGGAAAGCCGACGTTATCGACTGGGCATGCGGGTCGACATCATCGACAACGGCCCCGGCATCCCCGACGACATTCGCGAGCAGATTTTCTATCCGCTGGTATCTGGTCGCGAAGGGGGTAGCGGTCTCGGGCTGGCAGTGGCGCAGACGCTGATCGCGCAGAACCATGGCACCATCGACTGCGAAAGCGTGCCCGGCCATACCGTATTTTCAATTTTCCTTCCGCTTCCCCTCTGAACACCATGCCGAAACCAACCTGTGTCTGGATCATCGACGACGACCGCTCTATCCGCTGGGTGCTCGAAAAAGCGCTGCTGCGCGAAGATATTCCGTGCATGACATTCAGTTCGGGCAGCGATGCGTTGCGTGAGTTGGAACGCAGCCAGCCCAGCGCGGTACTGTCCGACATCCGCATGCCGGGTGTCTCTGGTCTGGAATTGCTGCAAGCACTGAAAGAGCGTCTGCCCAAAGTGCCGGTCATCATCATGACCGCGTATTCTGATCTTGACAGCGCAGTGGCGGCGTTCCAAGGTGGCGCGTTCGAATATCTGCCCAAGCCGTTTGACGTCGATCAGGCGCTGGAGCTTGTGCGTCGTGCGTTGGCGGAAAATGCCAGTCGCGACGTGCCTGCCGTCAGCGATGCGCCGGTGCCGGAAATCCTCGGCCAGGCGCCCGCCATGCAGGAGGTGTTTCGTGCCATCGGGCGACTGGCGCAGTCGCATGCCACTGTGTTGATCACCGGCGAATCGGGCAGCGGCAAGGAACTGGTCGCACGCGCGCTGCACCGTCACAGTCCCCGTGCCAGCGGGCCATTTATTGCCTTGAACACTGCGGCCATTCCGCGGGATCTGCTGGAATCCGAACTCTTTGGTCACGAACGCGGCGCCTTCACCGGCGCGGCGGCGCAGCGCCGCGGGCGATTCGAGCAGGCCGACGGCGGTACGCTGTTTCTCGATGAAATCGGTGACATGCCGGCCGAACTGCAAACCCGATTGTTGCGGGTGCTGGCTGACGGCCAGTTTTACCGGGTCGGTGGGCATACGCCCATGAAGGTTAACGTGCGGGTGATTGCCGCCACCCATCAGGATCTTGAAGTGCGGGTACGCGAAGGCTTGTTTCGTGAAGACCTGTTCCACCGCCTGAACGTGATTCGCCTGCGCTTGCCGGCGTTGCGCGAGCGGCGTGAAGACATTCCATTGCTGGTGCGGCATTTCATGCAAAAAAGCGCGCGCGAACTGGGGATGGAAACCAAGGGCGTATCGGACGCCGCACTCAAGACGCTGGTCAATCTGCCCTGGAGCGGCAACGTGCGGCAGTTGGAAAACGTCAGCCATTACCTGACCGTGATGGCCCCAGGCCAAGTGGTCGAGGTGGGCGATCTACCGGCCGATCTGATGCAGGGCTCGGTGGAGCAAACCGGTGGCGACTGGCTGCAGGGCCTGGCTGCCGAAGCGAGCGCTCGGCTGGCGCGCGGCGAGGCGGCGATTCTCGATGAACTGACCCAGGACTACGAGAAAACATTAATCGAGGTGGCGCTACGCCACACCGGCGGGCGCCGCATCGAAGCCGCGCATCTGCTCGGCTGGGGGCGCAATACCCTGACACGCAAAATCCATGAGTTGGGAATGGATGGCGAGGCTGAGGCAGCCGACACAAAATAATTTTTATGCGCGTGCGCTGTGTAGGAGTCAACAAAAAAGCCGACAGTCAGTCGGCTTTTTTGTTGGTGCCAGTGTAGTGTCAGGCCGCCTGCGCCTTTTCCAGCAACTTCTGGATTTCGCCCTTCTGGTACATCTCGATCATGATGTCGGAGCCACCAATCAGTTCGCCCTTGACATAGAGTTGCGGGAAGGTCGGCCAGTTCGCGTAGTGTTTCAGGTTTTCGAAAATCTCCGGGTCGGCCAGCACGTTCACCGCCAGAAAATCCTTCACTCCGCAGGCCTGCAGGACTTGGGCCGCACGCGACGAGAAGCCGCATTGCGGAAACTGGGGAGTGCCCTTCATATAGAGCACGACGGTGTTGTTGGTGACTTGGTCGCGAATGCGGTCGAGAGGGGTCATGGGGGCTCCTGAACAATACTTGACTGGAATAGTCGGGAATTATACGCGTGGCGGAACCGGCGTCAAGCCGGTTTTTCGTTGTGCTGATAGGGGCTGATGAAGGCTTTATGGAACAGATGTGGGATCAGCAGACGCGCGGGCATGCGCAGCCAATGGGCGCGTACGAAGGCGGCCAGGCGTGCAGTCGGGGTGAAGGCATCGGCGCAGCTGGCATGGTTGGGTGCGAGTGCACGGGTAAAGATGCTGTCCATCAGGGCAAGTGTGACGCGACTGGGCGCGCACGCATCGAGCGCGGCCACTACGCTGGCGGGTACCGGCGTATCGAGAAAATGGCGCAGATAACGCAGTGCGTAGAACAGCGACCGGCTGAGTTCCAGTTCGGCAGCGCGCGCGATCAGGCGTGGCCAGAAGTCGGGGTCAACAGCGCCATCGCGCAGCAGCAGATCGAGGTCGGTCAGATCGCGCAGGCCGTGCGGCAGTTCGCCGTCGTGGAACAAATGCGTAGCCGAATGAAGGATGCGGTCTTCTGGCGCCAACACATAGATGCCGGGCATGCCTTCCACCGCGACGGCGCGGCTGAACAGTTTGGCGGAGTCCGGGTGATAACGCGCGGTGTCAGGCAGGATCGCATGATGCACGTCGATCACCGTGGCGCGCATGACGTGCTGCAGTGGTGGAATTTCATGCATCCAGCGGCGGTAATAGCGCTGGTCGTAGTCGGACAGCATCGTCGGATGCCAGCCTGCGAGCATCAGCGCAGCTTCGGCCGGGCCGAGCTGCGGGCGCGGTATCAGGATGTCGATGTCATTGAACAGGCGTCCGGTTGCTGCGGGCAGGTTGGCCATGACATAGGCGCCACCCTTCAGCAGAATGATGGGGATAGCCAGACTTTTCAGTGCAACACGGATTTTTTCCACTTCCCAGCGTACGGCCAGTTGCTGCTTCTCGGCCAGCGTCGCGGCAGCATCAAAATGCCAGCGCGCTACGTCCGGAATGGCTTCGGTCAGGTTGTGCCGAGCCAGTACCTGGCGAACCCGTGCCAGAAGGCCGGCGCTGCGCGCCTGTCGCACCAGCATGTCCCATTCCCCCATTGAAAAACGGGTGATGGAATCGGGCGAACACAAGGTGCGGCTGAGCAAATTGCGTGGCGTGGATTTCATGGCTTTCAGGGGGCTCGTCGTTCTGCCAGACGATCAAAGGTCGCTACAGCTTCGTTCAATTCGCTGTAGCGGAAATCGTAGCAGTGCGTCTGCTCGATCAGTGTGGTGCCGACACGAAAACCATCTGCGCCAAGATGGCTATAGTTGAATGCGTTCTGTGCCAGGAACATGAAGGTCTCGGCTTTGGAGCGAGGGACCAGCTGTGTTGCAGCCCCTGCTTGCCATTTTGGAAAAATCACCCAGCCGGGGCGAGCCGGCTCATGCTGACGCAACACACTGTCCCTGGGAGGGCGCATGTGTGCCACGGCGCCCTTGGCCGTGTCGTGGGAGACGCGATTGATGAACGCTCCGGGATTGAATCGGCGGATGACATCAATCGACTGGTTTTTCAGGCTGACCGGACGGGGTAAAGCGTGAATCAGGCCGGTCTTGCGGTCGATCAGGGTCAGTTCGTCGGAGAGCAGGCGCCAGCCCGACAAAACCAGTCCCGCTGTCAGCGTGCTTTTTCCCGAACCGGGTGGTGCCGGAAGAATGGCAGCCAGTCCGTTTTTTTCAATCACGGCAGCATGAATGATCAGGTAATGATGCGCATGCATTGATACGCACCAGTTCAGTCCCCATTCCAACATCGGATAGGCCTGATCCAGGGGCAATGGCTTGAAAGGCTCGGCGCCGTCAAAGGAAAAGTTGACTTGGGGCCGGAACCAGCGCCGAAAGGTGGTGGGCGGATTCAGTTCGACATGAAAGTCGGCGAATGCCTGATGCGAGTTGCGTACTTCAAATTGGCCGTAAAGTTCAGCCAGCCCCTCGGCGACATAAGGTATGCGCGAACGGACCCTGAGTGAGAAGGGCCCGGTGCGCAGCCATACGCCCTCTCCGGCGAGTTGATGCCGCAAATCAGATGGAGAGAGTTGGAGCAGTTTCATGGCGCTTCCAGCAAGCCGATCTGGCGCAGGCTGGCGAGTGCTTCATCTGTTTGATGAGTGAGATCCGGGCCTGTCTCAAGAGAGAGTTGGGAGGCCAGGGCCACATGCATCTCGTCCACCGTTATGCCCGGATTGTTCTGGATCATCCGAAATAGCGCCACGGTGAGCGGTGGGAGGAAATGGGTATCGCCTGACGCCGTATCGAATACGACGGCCTCGGGCTCAAAGGACTTGATCTGGAAACGTGCCAATCGTGTGTGAGGCAAAGAACGGGTGCGCAGCAGATGTGCTGAAAGCTCACATCATATGGGCATGGTGGTCTTGAGGTAAGTCACGATCTGCGCCGAATTCCACTTCACGTTGGCAGTGGGTTCGAAATACCCCTTGCTGACCCATTCATTCCACATGCTGATTACATCGGTTTCTGACAGGACCGGCGTTAGACCCGCCCTGGCATTCAGCAGCGCGGCAGCAATATGCGAGCCCAAATTGTCGGGGTCGGCCAACCCCCATGGATTGGAGCCGTCATTCATCATGATGACCTGCATCATGGAAAGTGATGTCTTGGGCGTGGAAGGATTGCCGTCGATATCTGCCAAAAACTGCGTGCCTGAGAAAAGCGGATGGAACAAGGTCCCGCCTGACCAGTTCTGTACCAGGTTGCAGGCGTTCCCGGCACTGCAGCTTCCGGGAAGGTAGGGGGACGGCCATTCTGCCGGGTGCGTTTTCCAGAACCCCGGTGTCCTGCCGGTACAGGTTGTAGGGGTGCCATGCTGGCTCAGATTTCCTGAAACGGCACCCGAAGGCGTCATGCACTGATTTGCTGCCAATACCGGACGGCTGGCCAGCGTAAAAATGGCGGACACGCCGAGCGCAGCCCCTGTCAGCTTGCGGCGGGATTGGTCGATTGTGTCGTTCTCAGGGGTTGCGATGGGCGTGTCGGGAGTTTCGGGAGTCAGGTCAGACATGGCATGCCTCGATCATTATTTGGTTTCCTCCCGAATGCAGCAAGAATTACGCCAAATATACACCGCCTAGCCTGAAAGGCCCATCGGACGGGAAATCGCCGATCCTGGGAAAGGGTTGGCGCGTACGAGTGTAAATTATTCCGACAGATCACCGCCACTGACGCGAAGGGTGCCCGCCAGGTCCGGCCAGCTCTGGGTATGGCGGAATCCTGCGGCCTGTAGCAAGGCCTGGACAGCATCAGCCTGGTCATATCCATGTTCCAGCAACAGCGCGCCACCGGGCTTGAGGTGGGCGGCGGCCGTCGCCGCCAGCTGACGCAGGTCCGCCAGGCCATCCTCGCCGGCGGCCAGCGCGGTCGGGGGTTCAAAGCGGACATCGCCGAGCGTCAGATGAGGATCGGTGGCTGCGATGTAAGGCGGGTTTCCAACAATGAGGTCGAAGCGTCGTCCGGCCAGGGAGCCGAACCAGTTGCTGCTTAGAAACTCGACCTGTGCGTCGAGAATGTCAGCGTTATGCCGCGCAATCGCCAGCGCAGCCTCGGAGCGATCCGCAGCCGTGACGCGGGCACGAGGACGTTCCAGCGCCAGACTGATGGCGATGCAGCCACTGCCGGTGCCGAGATCGAGCACCTCCACGGCTTGGTCGGGCGGCATGCGTGCCAGTGCCAGTTCGACCAGCAACTCGGTATCGGGGCGCGGAATCAGGACAGCGGGCGACACCTTGAAGCTGCGGCCGTAGAACTCGCGAATGCCGGTAAGGTAGGCGATGGGTTCGCCGGACAGCCTGCGCGCCAGCAGCGTGGTGAAGTGCGTGATCTGCGCGACGGTCAGCGGATCGGTATCGTGCGCGATCAGCCACGCCGGGGTCACATTCCAGGCAAACGCGGCGAGCACACGTGCTTCCAGTCGCGCCTCGCGCTTTTCCAGGCCGAGGACGGCCGAAATGCGCGCACTGGCGTCGTCCAGCCGGCTGGAGACGCTGGCAGCTTCGCGCATCAGCTCTCACCCGAGAGTGTCGCCAGCAGTTCGGCCTGGTGCTCGGCTGACAGCGCATCGAGCAGTTCGGTCAGATCGCCGTCCATCATCGCGTCGATCTTGTAGAGCGTGAGGTTGATGCGGTGGTCGGTGATGCGACCCTGCGGGAAGTTGTAGGTGCGGATGCGGTCGGAGCGGTCGCCGCTGCCAATCAGGTTCTTGCGGGTGCTGGCCTCGGCGGCGTTTTGGGCCTGGATTTCGCGGTCTTTCAGGCGCGCCGCCAGCACGCTCATTGCCTGTGCCCGGTTGCGGTGTTGTGAGCGGTCGTCCTGGCATTCCACCACGAGGCCGGTGGGCAGGTGGGTGATGCGCACCGCAGAGTCGGTCTTGTTGATATGCTGGCCGCCGGCACCCGAGGCCCGGAAGGTGTCGATTCTGAGGTCGGCCGGGTTGATGTCGACTTCGCCGACCTCGTCGGCTTCCGGCATTACCGCCACCGTGCAGGCGGACGTATGGATGCGGCCCTGCGATTCGGTTTCCGGTACGCGCTGCACGCGGTGGCCCCCGGATTCGAACTTCAGGCGCGAATAGGCCCCGGAGCCGACGATGCGGATGATGACTTCCTTGTAGCCGCCGACCTCGCCGGGGTTCTCCGACACGACCTCGACCTTCCAGCCCTGCCGTTCGGCGTAGCGCGTGTACATGCGCAGCAGGTTGCCGGCGAACAGCGCCGACTCGTCGCCGCCGGTGCCGGCGCGGATTTCCAGGAAGATGTTGCGTTCGTCGTTGGGGTCCTTGGGCAGGAGCGCGGTCTGCAGCTCGGTTTCCAGGCGAGCGATTTTTGCTTCGCAGTCGGCGAGCTCGGTTTCGGCGAGCTCGCGCATGTCCGGATCGGCGAGCATTTCGCCGGCCGTCTTCTGGTCGGCCTCGACCTGCTTGTACTGGCGGTAGAGTGCCACCACCGGACTGAGATCAGCGTGTTCGCGAGTGAGCTTGCGGTAACTTTCCATGTCGCCGGCGATTTCCGGCTGCGACAGCAGCGCGTCGAGTTCCTCCAGCCGCTCGTCGGCGCGAGCGAGCTTGTCGGCCAGCGAGGTTTTCATTCGTGGTGCAGCCCGTAGAGCTGGCTGATCAGACGGACGACCTGGTCGCGCTCGGTGCTGCTGGCGTGATTGAGCGCATGGGTGGGGGCGTGCAGCAGCTTGTTGGCGAGTGCATGGCTCATGGCTTCGAGCACGGCGCGTGGATCGTCGCCGCGCGCCAGCGCCTTTTCGGCCTTTTCGATCTCGTGGCGGCGGTGGCGTTCGGCATTGTCGCGCAGCGAACGGATCACCGGCACCAGCTCGCGGCCTTCCATCCAGTGCAGGAAGTTTTCCACGCTGGTTTCGATGATCGCCTCGGCCTGCGCCACCTGGGCAACGCGGTTGTCCATGCCTTCGCGCACCACCTGGCCCAGATCGTCCACGCTGTAGAGGAAGACGTCATCCATGTCGGCGACTTCGGCTTCGACGTCACGCGGGACAGCCAGGTCGACGATGAAGATCGGGCGGTGGCGGCGCTGCTTGATCGCGCGTTCCAGCATGCCCTTGCCGAGGATGGGCAGCGGGCTGGCGGTGGAGGTGATGATGATGTCGTAGCTGGGCAATTCGTCAGGCAGCGTAGTGAGCGGGATCACCCCGGCGTTGAAGCGCTCTGCCAGGGGGCGCGCACGTTCGGCGGTGCGGTTGGCCACGGTCATGCGGCGCGGATGCTGCGCGGCAAAGTGGGTGATGCACAGTTCGATCATCTCGCCGGCGCCGATGAACAGGCAGGCCTGATCGTGAATGCTGGGGAAGATGCGCTCGGCTAGCCGTACTGCCGCTGCGGCCATCGACACCGAGTTGGCGCCGATTTCGGTGCTGGTGCGCACTTCCTTGGCGACCGAGAAGGTGCGCTGAAACAGCTTGTGCAACAGCAGGCCGAGGGTACCGGCTTCCTCGGCGGCCTGCACCGCCTGCTTCATCTGTCCGAGGATCTGGGTTTCGCCCAGCACCATCGAATCGAGCCCGGCTGCAACGCGGAACGCATGCTGCGCGGCTTTTTCGCGCGGCAACGCATACAGGTAGGGGGCGAGTTCGCGACGTTCGATGTGGTGGAAATCGGCCAGCCATTGCGTGATGTCGTCGGGGGAGGGCGTGTTGCAATACAGCTCGGTGCGGTTGCAGGTCGACAGAATGGCGACTTCGGATGCGCGCTGGCTCTGCGTCAGCTCGTGCAGCGCCTGCACCAGTTTTTCGGGGCCGAACGCCACCTGCTCGCGGATTGCGAGCGGCGCAGTGTGGTGATTGACCCCGAGGGTGAGAAGCTGCATGACGGCGGATGGCCGAAAAAAGAAGTGCGCTATTTTACCCGCTCCCGCTAGGCGGCGTGCGCGGGGGCCTGGTTCAAATCAAAGCGCAGGCGGTCGTAATAGCGCCCGCGATAAAGCAGACGGCGGTGGCCAGGCGAATCGGAAAACCCGCTGCGGGTATGCAGGATGTTGTTGCAGATGAGGCCCATGCCGGGACGCAGGTGGGCGGTGAGGATGTATTCCGAACTGGCAAGAATGTCGGCCAGGGTTTTGACGGCGGCCTGCGTGACGGCGTCTGCCTTCCACACGATCGAGCGGGTGCGTGCGGTGTAGCGCATGTAGAGAAAGCCCTCTGCGGGATCGACCGCAAACACCGGCCCGCTCTGTTCGGCACGGGCGACGTTCTCTTCGTCCATACGCGCGGGGATGGTCATCGCGTCGAGCTGCATCAGCGCGGCGATGTAATCGGGGTTGACGTCGCGTAACTGGATGTAGGCAATTTCGTGATCGAGCAGCGCATTTTCGCC
This sequence comes from Thiobacillus sp., assembly GCA_041750575.1. Lineage (GTDB taxonomy): Bacteria > Pseudomonadota > Gammaproteobacteria > Burkholderiales > Thiobacillaceae > Thiobacillus. Next base: position 12,896 of record JBGSZD010000299.1, read on the forward strand.
GCCGGCCTCGGCGTCCTGCGCGCAATGCAGCGTCATGCCGAGGATGCGGCGGTCGAGTGTGTTGTAGTAGCCGTCGGTATGCCAGTTGATCGGCTTGTGCGTGTAGGGGATGAAGTCGCCGCGCACGCTATCTTCGTCGTTGGCGGGGGTAATGCTGGACAGGCCGTCTTCGTCGGCGAGGTAATTGCCCTCCAGCCGGGTGAGGCCAAGCTGCTGTCCCAGTTGCTTGGCCAGCGCCTTGTCGGCAGCGTTTAAGTGCGGCGCACTGTAGATCGCCATGTTGGCGCGTGCGCAACGCGACCCGAGGGCGTGAAGGTCGGCCGACGTTAGATGGCGCGGATCGGCCAGCGGCACGATCAGTTCGTCGACGCAGCGCGGATAGGCGGCGAGCCTGGCGTCGCGCCAGGCGCGATAGCCGGTGTCATCGGCGAGGTCGAAGGGGTTGCTCATGCGCAGCTTATTCGGGAGGCAGCATGTCGGGCGAACCGAAGCCGCGCTTCACCGGGGCGTCGGACAGCAAACCCTTGAAGCTCTTGCGCACCGTACCCATCATTTCGGGCATTTCGATATCCATGATCTGGTCCATCACCCAGGTCTTGTCGTTGTCGCCCATTTCGTCGCGGATCTGCAGACCGAGGAAGCGCAGCGCCGGAAAACTGGCGTGTTCATCGTCAGGGAATTCGAATTCGCTGTAATCGGCAAAACGACGGTTGAGAAAATCGATGAATTCCTGCTTGTAGTTGCGCGGATCGTCCTTGCCGACCACTTCGCGCACGTTCTGCTCCATCACTTCACCAAGCTTGTTGCTGATTGCTTGCAGGACGGCCAGGCGGCGTTCCGGCGACAGCGATCCATACGCCATTCGATCACAGTAATGCACCAGAAAAGCGAGGAATTCGGCAATCAGCTTGAACCCTCGCGCGGGGGTGATGATGTCGTAATTCTCGCGACCCAGATTGTCGATGGCCTTGTCGGCTACACGCCAGGTAGTGGTGGCCACGGCCGAGGCAATTTCTTCAGCGCTGCGTTCGCCGTCTTTCTTGAACCAGATGGTTTTGACGCGGATGGGCATGGCCATGAATCATTCTCCTATGGCTACGGGACGCGCGGGATCGGTAATCCACTCGCTCCATGAGCCGGGATAGAGGCGCGAGCCGGGCAGGCCGGCGATCTCCATCGCCAGCACGTTGTGGCAGGCTGTGACGCCTGAACCGCACATGTGGATGACCTGCCAGGTCGGCTTGCCTTTCAGCAAGGCCTGGTAGTTCTCGCGCAGGGCTTCGGGCGGCAGGAAGGTGCCGTCCACATCCAGATTATCTTCGAACTGCAGGTTGAATGCGCCGGGAACATGGCCCGCGACCGGGTCGGCGGGTTCGTATTCGCCGGTGAAACGCCGGTCAGAGCGGGCGTCGAGGATGATCGCCTCGCCGGTCTGCGAAGCACGCATGACGTCCCCGGCGTTGGCGATCTGCGAGGTTTCGGGGAGGCAAGCGCAAGCGGCCTTGTGCGGGTCAGGCGCGTCCGCCGTCACCGGGCGTTTTTCGCGCGCCCATTTCGGATAGCCGCCGTCGAGCAGAGCCACGCCGGGGTGGCCGAGCCAGCGCAGCATCCACCACATGCGGCAGGCGATCGAGCCGTAACTGTCGTCGTACACCACGACCTGCTTGTTGACGCCCACTCCCCAGGCGCAGAGCTTCTCGGTGAGTGCGCGTGCATCGGGCAGCGGGTGCCGGCCGGTAGTCTTGTCGACGGAGCCTGACAGATCGTTGTCCAGATTCACGTAGCGGGCGCCCGGGATGTGCGCCTTGTCGTAGGCCAGGCGTCCGGATTCGGGGTCGGTGATGGTGAAGCGGCAGTCGAACACGACCCAGTTCGGATCGTCGAGATGTGCGGCCAGATCTTCGGTGGTAACGAGGGTGTTGGAAAACATGCGTGGAGCCGATTAGGGGAACTCAGGCAAAAACGGGCAGCGTATGCCGCTGCCCGTTTCTGTGTCGCGGCAGGCGCGGGATCAATAGCCGCCCTTGCCGTAAGGCTTGGTCAGGCCGGCGACGCGGCAGGCTTGGCGCGCGGGCTGGTTGGGGAAGAGGTCGTACAGCTTTTTCTTCCAGTCCACGCCTTCGTGCATGTCGTCCAGTTCTGCGACCATGTTGCGGAAGTTGGGGGTGTGGCCATCTTCCTTGAACTTTTCGCGCAGGTAATTGATGACCTGCCAGTGCTCGTCGGTCAGCGTGATTTTTTCAGCCGCGGCGATGACCGGGGGAACGTCGTCGCTAAAGTTGGCTTCCAGCAGAAATTCCTCTTCGCCGGTTTCGAGCTCTTCGCCGTTTACAACATAAGACATGTTTTCTCCTTTCGGGTGGGTCAGTAAAAAGAATAGCCGGATCAACCGGCGTTGGGTTTAACGGTTCGCCGCCATAACCGGCGCGATGGATTTATGCGGGATGAAAATCCCGCAGCCCAGCAAACGATTCCGGCCCATGCCCTCGTCCTGCAATTGCAACGACTTGTGCGGCGGCACATCGTGCAGCATCAGACTGTAGCCGAACAGTGGACCGGTCGCGCTTTGTAACGTTTGCCGCTTGCCGCAGATAAAGCCGCAACGCAGCTGGAAATGACCGTCCAGTTCGTTCATCACGTCCTGCACGAATTGTTCTTCAGTCGTACTGCCGGTGTCAACGAAGTGCGCATAGATATTGCCGAACGGGCTGAACGCGCGGGATTTGAAGCTGCCGATTTGCAGGGCGTGGCCGGCAATATCCAGAGTCTGCCCGGTCAATTTCTGCATGTCGTCCAACCGTGTCTTGGGTACGCGCATGAACAATTTCGTGCGCCGGTTGATGTTCAGCGTTGCGTCGCCGCTGTTGGTTTCCGCGCCTTTCAGGTGCTGGATCCCGGTGCCGGGTTCTTCGCCTATCCACGGTAGCAGGCGCAGCAATGCCTCAAACAGCAATTGCGCATTGTCGGCCGGGATGGTCGTGCCGGCCAGATCGAACTGCAGATCGATCATGTGGGGGATGTATACCTCCGGTTTGTTTTCAGGCCAGCTTGCCCAGTTCACGGGGCATCCCCTGCATGGTCCTTGGCCCAGGCCAGCATCAATTCAGCCCATTTTTGGGCGCTAACCGGGTCGACATCGAAAATGGTGAAGCGCTTGTTCTCGCGGATACGGATGCGCAGAAACGGCACACCACCCGACTCATGGGTCAGATGCTGAAACTCGATTTCCTGGCCGCCGAAAGGAAGTCGCATCTTGTTTAGGGAAGTAATGTCAGGCATGCAATCTCGATCCGTGTGGCAATTCAGTGTGTGCTTCGATCTTGAGCCGAGTTGCGGCAATCCGACTTACGTCTCTGGTTGGGGCAGTGTGTGAAATATCAACCCTGTTCCAGTCAAGGACTTGCGTTCGCAACAATATTTTAATACTCTTATCGGTTCTAGTGATGGGCACGTAATGTCTCATCCTTTATGTAATTGAGACATAACCGCGTTGGGGAAATCGCACTACTCCTTATGGGTAGGTAGTGGCCTACCGCGATGGAGTATCCGATTTACCCATGAGAATGATGGTGACGCAGTCGTCTAGCCAATACGATGCTGGAATACCGTTGAGCTGTCGGCTAAGCGGGCATTTCGAAATTTTCTAGGAGAGAAAAATGTCAAAGCAAATGATTGATACGCCCAATCTGGATCAGCTCGAAAGCGGCCCGTGGCCCAGTTTCGTGACCGGTCTGAAGCGTCTGGCTAAAGATAACGACATGATGGTTGACCTGATGGGTCAGCTGGAAACGTCGTACCAGACCAAGTTTGGTTACTGGAAGGGCGGTACGGTCGGTGTGTTCGGCTATGGTGGTGGCGTGATCCCCCGTTTCACTGAACTGAAAGATGCTGACCATAAGCCGTTGTTCCCTGAGGCTGCTGAATTCCACACCCTGCGTATTCAGCCCCCGGCTGGCATGCATTACAGTTCGGATCTGCTCCGCAAAATGTGCGACGTCTGGTCGGCAACCGGTGGTTCGGGCCTGATCGCGTTCCACGGCCAGTCCGGCGACATCATGTTCCAGGGCATCAAGACCGCTGACGTGCAAGGCGCATTTGATGCCTTTAACGAAATGGGCTTTGACCTCGGCGGTGCGGGTCCCGCGCTGCGCACGTCGATGTCCTGCGTCGGCGCTGCCCGTTGTGAAATGTCCTGCTACGACGAAGCCAAAGCGCTGCGCACCGTCATCAACAACAACCTGGACGACATGCACCGCCCGTCCCTGCCGTACAAGTTCAAATTCAAGTTCTCCGGCTGCCCGAACGACTGCATGAATGCCATCCAGCGTTCCGACATGGCCACCATCGGCACCTGGCGCGACAACATCCGCGTCAACGAAGCTCAGGTCAAGGATTACTACAAGGCCCACGGCATGAACGATCTCGTCAACGACGTGATCAGCAAGTGTCCGACCAAGGCGATCACCCTGGTGTCCAGCGACAAATTCAAGGCCGCCGCCAACGTGTCTGCCGCCAATCTGGGCGATGGCAATACCCTGTGCATCGATAACAAGAACTGCGTGCGCTGCATGCATTGCCTGAACGTCATCCCCGGTGGTCTGCTGCCCGGTAACGACAAGGGTGTGTCCATCCTGGTGGGCGGCAAGGGCGTGCTGAAAATCGGCGCCTCCATGGGTACCGTGGTGATCCCGTTCATGAAGCTTGAATCCGACGAGGACTTCGAAAAGCTGAACGAGCTGGCCCGCAACATCCTCGACTTCTTCGCCGAAAACGCGCTGGAGCACGAGCGTACGGGTGAAATGATCGAGCGTATCGGTCTGACCAACTTCCTCGAAGGTCTGGACATTCCGGTCGACCCCAACATGATCAAGGAACCGCGTTCCAACCCCTACTTCCGTGCCGACGACTGGGACGAGCAAGTTGAGAAGTGGAACGAGTACAAGCAGTCCGCCGTTTAAGTTTCGCTTGCCGCGGTTTCGGCGCGAGCCGGATCCGCGGATTAAATCAGCTTCGTGTATTAAATCAGTTGGAGATAAAACATGGCAGAACTACGTCCGCCTATCGAATCCGGCGCACCGGATCCGATGCCCTACATGCACCCTGTGATGGTGAAGAACTATGGCAAGTGGTCTTTCCACAGCCATCCGAAGCCGGGTGTCCTGTATCACCGCGCTGAATCCGGCGACGAAATCTGGACCGTCAAGGCGGGTACCCAGCGTCAGATGGATCATTACACCATCCGTGAGTTGGCTGACATCGCCGACCAGTATGGTGATGGTTTCGTGCGTTTCACCGCGCGTTCCAACATCGAATACATGGTGGCTGATGGTGCCAAGGTCGAGCCGCTGATCAAGGCACTGAACGATAAGGGTTATCCCATCGGCGGTACCGCCAACTCGGTGTCGATGATTGCGCATACCCAGGGCTGGTTGCACTGCGACATCCCTGGCACCGACGCGTCCGGCGTGGTCAAGGCGCTGATGGACGAGCTGTACGACGACTTCGTCAAGTGCGAGATGCCCAACCGCGTCAAGCTGTCCACCTCCTGCTGCGAAATCAACTGCGGCGGCCAGGCCGACATCGCCATCATCGTGCAGCACACCAAGCCGCCGAAGATCAATCACGATCTGGTTGCCAACGTGTGCGAGCGCCCCTCCGTTGTGGCGCGTTGCCCGGTAGCGGCGATCCGTCCTGCGCTGGTGAACGGCAAGCCCTCGCTGGAAGTCGACGAGAAGAAGTGCATTTGCTGCGGTGCCTGTTTCCCGCCCTGCCCGCCAATGCAGATCAACGACCCCGAGCATTCCAAGATTGCAATCTGGGTAGGCGGTAAGAACTCCAACGCGCGTTCCAAACCGACCTTCCATAAGTTGGTTGCGGCTGGCCTGCCGAACAACGCACCGCGTTGGCCGGAAGTGGGCGAGGTGGTCAAGAAGATCCTCGCCACCTACAAGGAAGACGGCAAGCCGTGGGAGCGCATGATCGACTGGATCGACCGTATTGGCTGGCCCGCTTTCTTCGAGAAGACCGGTCTGCCCTTCACCAAGTATCACATCGATAACTGGCGTGGTGGTCGTGCCAATCTGAACGCTTCGGCGCACATCCGCTTCTAAGCTGTTCGGAAAGCCGTCAACACCGCCGCGGTTTGCCTGCGGCGGGTGCTTGATAATAATGACTGTTTTTTTCGGAGTTTGAGCAAGCCATGCAATTCGGCATTCTTGTAAATGAAGGGCCTTACACCCATCAGGCCAGTGACTCCGCTTATCTCTTCGCCCGCACGGCGATCGAGAAGGGTCACAAAGTTCCACGTGTTTTTTTCTATCACGACGGCGTGAACAATTCTACGCGTCTGGCAACGCCTCCCCAGGACGATCGTAACGTCTCGGCACGCTGGTCCAAGCTGGCGGCTGACCATGGCGTCGACCTGGTCGTCTGCGTGGCTGCCGCGCAGCGTCGCGGCATCAACGACGACGTGCTGGCGCCCGGGTTCCGGATTTCCGGTCTGGGGCAGTTGGTGGAAATGGGCATTCAGTACGATCGTCTCGTGACGTTCGGCGATTGAGGATAGAGCGAGATGAGCGATATGGACGAAATGGATGACGGCTCCGGCATCGTCAAGAAATTCATGTTCCTGAACCGCAAGGCGCCGCACGGTACCGTGTACGCGCTGGAAGGTCTGGAAGTGGTGCTGATTACCGCAGCGTTCGATCAGGACGTGAGCATGGTGTTCACCGACGACGGTGTGTATCAGTTGATGAAGGGCGTCGACAGCAAGGGCATCGAGATCAAGGATTTCTCCAAGACCTACCGTGCGCTGGAAGGCTACGACATCGAGAAGCTGTATGTCGATCAGGCTTCGATGGATGCACGTGGCCTGTCTGAAGACGACCTGATTGTGGATGTGACGGTGTTGTCCGTGCCGGAGATGGCGAATCTCATGGCTGAGCAAGACGTCGTGATCAGCTTCTAAGGGGACCCAGATGCTGCATATTGTGAACAAATCGGCTACTGAACGCGGCGCGCTGGAAAGCTGCCTGCGCATGGCCACCAAAGGTTCTGCTGTTTTGCTGATCGAAGACGCGGTTTACGCGGCGACGAACGGCAGCGTGGCGGCGGCGAAAATCCAGGCAGCAGCAGCTGACCTCAAGATTTACGCACTCGGTCCTGATCTGGCGGCGCGCGGCATGGCCGGGCGCGTGTTGGACGGAGTCAATGTCGTGGATTACGGCGGTTTTGTGGATCTCGTTGCCGAGCACAACACCTGCCAGTCTTGGCTGTAACTTTTCATTTAAGGAGTATTGCTATGCCTATGGTAGATATCGCTGGTAAAGAATATGAAGTCGACGAAGAAGGCTATCTGGTCGATCTGTCGCAGTGGAACGAAGACGTTGCCAAATACATGGCTGTCGAAGAAAAGGTCGATCTGACCGACAGCCACTGGGAAGTCGTCAACTTCCTGCGTGAGTACTACGCCGAATACCAGATCGCACCCGCGGTGCGCGTGCTGACCAAGGCCATCGGCAAAAAACTCGGCCCGGAAAAAGGCAACAACAAGTACCTGTACGAATTGTTCCCCTACGGCCCCGCCAAGCAAGCTTGTAAGATCGCCGGCCTGCCCAAGCCGACCGGCTGTATCTAAGTTGTAAAGCATTCGGGTCGCCCCGGTGATGTTTCCGGGGCGACGTCGATTCCAGTGTGTGTTTCCAAATCAAATGCGTGCGAAAAGCGTTCGTCGGGTACCAATAGCGTTTGATTCGTAAACAGATATGTTGTTAGGGCACGCGATTCCGCACGACGCGCTTCAGCGAATAGCGGGTCGGAGTCCAATAGGAGATAGGGTTTGTCTACTGTGACGATGATTTATGCCGGCATCTTTTACATCGCAACCTTGTTGCTGGTGGTCGGCTTGACGTACAAAATTTTCGACTACAGCCGCACCCCCGCGCCGTTGAAGATTCCGACCACGCCTGCGCCGATTACGCAAAAAGGCGTCGTGTACCGCATGGCCAAGGAAGTGGTGCTGTTCGAATCACTGTTCAAATCCAACAAATGGATATGGGTGTTCGGCTGGCTGTTCCACTTTGGCCTGTTTCTGGTGCTGGCCCGTCACCTGCGCTATTTCACCGAACCGGTCTGGTTCTGGGTCGGCATCATCCAACCATTCGGCAAATACGCCAGCATCATGATGGTGGTGGGGCTGGCCGGTCTGCTGGCGCGCCGTTTCCTGGTCGATCGCGTGCGCTACATTTCTACACCGTCCGATTACCTGATGCTAGTGTTGCTGATTGCGATCGGCCTGTCCGGCATGTTGATGACCTTTGTCGCGCATACCGACATCGTGGCGCTGAAGGCCTTCTTCATGGGCCTGATGTATCTGGATGTCCAGCCGCTTCCGCAGGACCCGATCCTGATGGTGCATCTGGCGCTGGTGGCATCGCTGATGGTGATTTTCCCGATCAGCAAGTTGCTGCATGCGCCGGGCGTGTTTTTCAGCCCCACCCGCAATCAGGTCGACAACCCGCGTGAGCATCGCCATGTGGCGGCGTGGGCGGCTCGCCTGGATCAGAACAACTGATTCGTTGACAACGATCGACGAACGCGTAAGTACGGACAGAGGACTCACAAGTGGCTGCTGCTGAATTTGACATTCCAGAAATCAAGGACGAGATCGAAGTTCCCAAGTTGCGGGAAGGGGTCATGTCGCATGTCAAGTCCTTTCCTGCACCGAAAGCGGTTCAGGATTTCATGGGCTATCCCCACGAACTTGGCGAAGACTGGAAAGAGCGCGCCATCGACAAGATGGGCGACCTGCTCGGCAAGTATCGCTCGCTGAAGGTTTTCCTTGATGCATGCGTTCACTGCGGCGCCTGCACCGACAAGTGCCACTACTATCTGGGTACCTCGGATCCGAAGAACATGCCGGTTGCGCGTCAGGATCTGATGCGCCAGGTCTACCGCCGCTACTTCACCACTGCGGGCAAACTGTTCCCCAAGTTGGTGGGCGCAAAGGACCTGACCAAGGAAATCCTCGACGATTGGTACAGCTATTACCATCAGTGCTCGGAATGCCGCCGCTGCTCGGTGTACTGCCCGTACGGCATCGATACGGCCGAAATCACCATGGCCGGTCGCGAGATCCTCAACCATGTCGGTATCGGCCAGAAATATTCCAACGAAATTCTCGGCAAGGTCCAGAAGATCGGCAACAACCTCGGTCTGCCCGGCCCCGCGTTGCTTGATACCCTGGAAGGTCTGGAAGAGGACATCGAGGCCGACACCGGCGTGCCGGTTAAGATGCCGATCGACGTGAAGGGCGCCGAAGTGCTGCTGATCACGCCGTCTGCGGATTTCTTCTCCGAGCCGCACGTGGAATCGCTGATTGGCTACGCCAAGGTATTCCACGCGGCCGGCATCAGCTGGACCCTGTCCACGCACGCGGCAGAGGCTGGCAATTTCGGCCTGTTCAACGGCAACTACGAAACGATGCGCAATGTCGCGATGCGCATTCGTGATGCGGCGCTGGAACTGGGTGTCAAGCGGATCGTGGTCGGCGAGTGTGGCCACGCCTGGCGCGTCGCCTACAGCTTCTGGAACACCTTGACCGGCATCGGTTACGGCGGCAACGATCCGTTCTCGATCGAACTGCAGAAGCAGCTTGATTCGACTTACCCGCAACCGCAGCACATTTGCGAATTGACCAATGACCTGATCAAGGCCGGCACGATCAAGGTCGATCCGTCCGCCAACGACGATCTTGTCGTGACCTACCATGACTCGTGCAACGTGGCGCGTGCGTCGCGCATGGGCACCGAGCCGGGCGGGCAGTTCACCATTCCACGCGAGCTGATCAAGGCGGTGGTCAACAATTACCACGACATGGCGGATGACACGATCCGCGAAGCCACGTTCTGTTGTGGTGGCGGTGGCGGTGTGCTGACCGACGACCTGATGGAAGTCCGGGTCAAGGGTGCGTTGCCTCGCGCAACCGCGCTGAACAATGTGGTCAAGGAAAACCAGGTCAATTTCCTGGCCCTGATCTGCGCCATCTGCAAGGCGCAGTTCACCAAGGTTTTGCCCAAGTATGGCTTCGACATGAGCATGGTGGGCGGTGTCCACCAGCTGGTTAGCAAGGCGATCAAGCTGGACGTGCCACCGCAGGCCGATTGATCGCGATTTATCTATCTTTAGTTACGTAGGCGTTAGGAGAACCAACATGGCTGTCACGACGAACAAAGCAAAAACCGAAGGCCTTACATGGCGTCGTTATAAGGATGGCGAGTCCGACCAGAACTACCATTCTGCACAGGATCGCATCTTCCAGTCGAGCTGGACGCACAAGTGCCCGGAGTACATGCTCTCCACGCCGCCTTGCCAGGGCTCCTGCCCGGCTGGCGAAGACATTCGCGGCTACCTCAACATCGTGCGCGGCATCGAGAAGCCGCCCGCAGGCGTGACCTGGCAGGAATACGCATTCCGCCGCATCACCGAAGCTAACCCCCTTCCCGGGCGTGATGGGCCGCGTCTGCCCCGCACCGTGCGAATCCGGCTGTAACCGCAACATGGTCGAAGACCACGTCGGCATCAACTCGGTCGAGCACTTCGTCGGCGACTGGGGTATTGAAAACAACATGGCCTACACCTCCACGGCAGCCGAAACCGGCAAGAAAGTGGCCGTGATCGGTGCTGGCCCTGCCGGCCTGGCCGCGGCTTACCAGCTGCGTCTGCGTGGCCATGGCGTGACCATTTTCGACGAGCACGAAGAGCTCGGCGGCATGATGCGCTACGGCATCCCCGGCTTCCGTACCCCGCGTGAAATGCTCGATGCCGAAATCAAGCGCATCATCGACCTCGGCGTCGAAACCCGTCTGAAGACCCGTATTGGCTCCGACGTCAGCTTCGAGCAGCTCGAAAAGGATTACGACGCCATCTTCATGGCGATGGGTGCGCAGGCAGGCCGTCCGCTGCCGGTTCCCGGTGCCGAAGCCCCCAACTGCGTGACCGCCGTCGCCTTCCTGCGCGCCTTCAACGAAGGCCGCCTGCAGCACGTCGGCAACCGCGTGGTGGTCATCGGCGGCGGCGACACCTCGATCGACGTGGCAACCGTTGCCCGCCGGCTGGGCAACATCAGCAAATCCGGCACAAACGATGACCGTCCGGAATCCGTCATCTCCGGCCACATGGCGCACGACGTCGCGTCCATCTCCGCCCGTGGCGGCGCAGAAGTGGTGCTGGTCTCGCGTTCCACCATCGACAAGATGGCCGCCAACAAGCACGAAGTCGAGCATGCCCAGCAGGAAGGCATCGAAATCATCGGCGGCGTGACGCCGATTTCCGTGATCGTCGACGAGCGTGGCCGTGCCACCGCCCTGCGCGTGGCCGACTTCGTGATGGAAGGCAAGGAAACCAAGATCGTCGAAGGCACCGAACGCGACCTACCGGCCGACCTGATCGTGTCCGCCATCGGCCAGGGCGTCGATTTCACCGGCCTCGAGCAGTTCAACAACAACAACGGCCTGATGAAAGCCGACAAGAACTATCGCTTCCCCGGCAAGGAGCACATCTTCGTCGGCGGTGACGTGCTGCGCCCGCACCTGCTGACCACCGCGATCGGCCATGCCTCCATCGCGGTCGACGGCATCGATGCCTTCCTTGCCGGCAAGGAACTCGACAAGCGCCCGAAAGTGGACGTCCATCACTTCGACGAAATCCGCAAGTGGCTCGAATCCGGCCACGAGTACAGCGAGGTCCACGGCGGGGTCTGGGGCACTTCGGAGCGCAAGGACATCCTGCATAACTTCGAAGACCGTTCGGCGCGTCACATCATTCCGCATAACGAACTGTTCCTCGGCCACTTCCCCAACGTCGAACGTCATATCCGTGACGTTACCGTGCTTGATAAGCAGGGCGCGCTGGGTAACTTCGAAGAACGTCTGCACGCGCTGTCGGACAAGGAAACCATTGACGAAGCCAAGCGCTGCATGTCCTGCGGCCAGTGCTTCGAGTGCGACAACTGTGTGGTGTACTGCCCGCAGACCGCCGTGTTCAAGGTGAAGAAGAAAGACAACCCCACCGTGGGCCGTTACGTCGATACCGACTATGGCAAGTGCATCGGCTGCCACATCTGCGCCGACGTGTGCCCGACCGGTTACATCGTCATGGGTATGGGTGACTAAGCGTGGCAGGCAAGATGAAACGCCTTCTGGCATTGGGTGCAGTCGTCTTGACGACTGCGGCTTTGGCTTGGGCCGGGGCTGACGCCCAGCCCAAGACCAGCGGCGCCCCCAAGCCGGTGATCACCAAGGCCGCCAAGGGTGAGCAGTGCGTGGAAGACACCGACTACATTCGGCGCAACCATATGAAACTGCTGGATCACCATCGCGACAAAACCGTGATCGAGGGTGTTCGCACCAAGAAGCACAGCCTAAAGGAGTGCATCAACTGCCACGCCAGCGAGAAAACAGGCAGTGTTGCGACCGCCAAGGAAGATTTCTGCATAAGCTGCCATAGCTATGCGGCAGTCAAAATTGACTGTTTCGATTGCCATTCCACCAAGCCTAAGGGCTCGATGGCGATGCACCCGTTGAACGCTGAATCGGCGCACTACCAGCACAAGCTGGCGGCTCAAGCCAACAGCAAGGTCAGTGCGGAAGAGATGGCTGGGGTTGCACGATGAGCGAAATGAATCCGATGTCCAGCAATAGTTCAAGGCCGGCAACGCCGAACTCGCCGCCACTCGAATCGGAGCAGCGCCGCCGCTTCATCGGTGCAGCGACGGCAACCGCTGCCGGTCTGGCAATTGCGCCCGGTGTCATGTTGATCGAAGTGGCGCATGGCCGTCCGGACGATCAGGCGGCCAGCGGCGCGGTGCGCTGGGGTATGCTGGTCGACGCGACCAAGTGTGCGACCGGCTGCAATGACTGCGTGTCCGCATGCAGCACCGAGAACGGCTGGACGCCCGTAGCGGAAAGCCAGCACAAAAAACAGGCGCCGCAGTGGATCCGCAAGCTGGAACTGCAGGATCCGCTGACCCAGATGGAAACCAATCTGCCGATGATGTGCCAGCATTGTGCCGAACCACCCTGTGTAGACGTCTGTCCAACCGGCGCCTCGTTCAAGCGTGCCGACGGCATCGTGCTGGTCAACCGCCACACCTGCATCGGTTGCCGCTACTGCATGATGGCGTGTCCTTTCAAGGCCCGTTCGCTGGTACACGAGAACCTGAACGATACCCAGAAGCCGGATGTGCCGCGTGGCATCGGCTGCGTCGAGTCGTGCACCCTGTGTGTGCAGAAGGTCGATCGCGGCGACGGCACGACGGCCTGCGTGGAAGCGTGTTCGGCCGCGGGCCACAACGCTTTGCTGTTCGGCGACATGAATGACCCTGAAAGCGAGATTTCCAAGCGTCTGCGCGAACTGCCGACCAAGCAGGTGCGCGCGGATCTCAATCTCAACCTCGGCGTTCGCTATCACGGAATCTAAATCAACATGGCAAGCATTACCTTCCGCGAAGTTGAAGGCAGCAGCCTGAAATACTGGCTGCTGTTCGGGGCTCTGGGCCTCTTCGTTCTGTTCGGCGCATTGGCCTGGAACTACATGCACCACCACGGTCACGTCGTCACCGGCATGGACAACCAGATCGTCTGGGGCCTGCCCCATGTGTTCGCAGTGTTCCTGATCGTCGCCGCCTCGGGTGCGCTGAATGTCGCCTCAATCGCGTCGGTGTTCAACAAGCCGATGTACAAGCCCCTGGCGCCGCTGTCGGCGATCCTGGCGCTGGCACTGATGCTGGGTGGGTTGCTGGTGCTGGTGCTCGATCTCGGTCGTTCCGATCGACTGATCGTGGCGATGACCCACTTCAACTTCAAGTCGATGTTTACCTGGAACGTGTTCCTATATTCCGGCTTTTTCGGACTGGTGGGCATTTACCTGTGGACCATGCTGGATCGTAGCGTCAAGTCTTACTCCAAGGCAGCGGGTACGGCGGCCTTCATCTGGCGTCTGGCGCTCACGACCGGTACCGGTTCGCTGTTCGGTTTCCTGATCGCGCGCGAACTGTATGGCACCTCGATGCTGGCGCCGATGTTCATCATCATGTCGTTTGCCTACGGTCTGGCGATCTATCTGATGGTGCTCGCGGCGGCCTACGCCTGGACCGGCCGAACGCTGGGCGATGCGGTGATGATGCGCCTGAAGAACTTGCTGGCCGTGTTCGTCGCCGCCGTTCTCTACTTCGTCGTGGTGTATCACCTGACCAGCCTCTATTTCGCCAAGATGAGCGCCGTCGAAGCCTTCATCCTGCGCGATGGCGGCATCATCACCACGCTGTTCTGGGTGGGTCAGATCGTCATCGGCTGCGTGATCCCGCTGGTGATCCTGCTAACGGGGCTGGGCAAACAGCGCACCTGGATCATGATTGCCTGCGCGCTCATCATCCTCGGCGGTATGGCGCAGATGTATGTCACCATCATCGGCGCACAAGCCTTCCCGCTCGACATGTTCCCCGGCCTGGCCGAAAAGAGCAGCTTCTTCGATGGCGAAATACATACCTATTCGCCCAGCGTGCCCGAATTCTTCCTCGGCCTGGGTGGCGTGGCGATCGCGCTGCTGGTCACCACCTTCGCCATCAAGGTGCTGCGCCTGCTGCCCGCCAGCCTCGACGACGCTACCGTCGCCAAACTGGAGCATTAATTCCTGAACTGCCGGGTACTGCCCGGTGGGGGATCGCCCGGCATGACCCAGCAAGCCACCTCGGCATCTTCCCTGAACCATCCTGACATGCGCGGGGCTTCCATGCCCTACAAGTGGACTCCGACTTTCTATGAGGATAAATCCTCATGAAAGATCGTATGCCCTCTGACAGGACTCCGACTTTTTATGAGGTTAAAACCTCATGAAAGATTGTATGCCCCGCGTGTTTATTTCCGCTGCGCATAAATCGTCCGGCAAAACCACTCTCACGCTCGGTTTGTGCGCCGCGCTGCACGCGCGCGGCCACGCGGTGCAGTCGTTCAAGAAAGGCCCCGATTACATTGATCCGCTGTGGCTGGGAATGGCGGCGCAGCGCCCCTGCTACAACCTCGATTTCCACATGATGCAGCGCGACGAAATCGAGCAGCAGTTCGCCCGTGCCGCGATAAACGCCCGCATCAGTCTGATCGAAGGCAACAAGGGCTTGTACGACGGCCTCGATCTCGACGGCAGCAACAGCAACGCGGCGCTGGCCACGTTATTGGGTGCGCCGGTGGTGCTGGTGATCGACGCACGCGGCATGACGCGCGGCGTGGCGCCGCTGATTCTGGGTTATCAGGCGTTCGATCCAGACATCCGCATCGCCGGCGTCATCCTCAACAACCTCGGCGGCAGCCGCCACGAATCGAAATTGCGCGCGGTGATCGAGCATTACACCGACGTCGAAGTGATCGGCGCGGTGCAGCACGACCCCAGCATGCAGATCGCCGAGCGCCATCTGGGGCTGGTGCCTGCCAACGAGCAGGATGCCGCGCGCACGCGGATCCAGCATGTGGGCGAACGCGTGGCCGCGCAGGTTGATCTGGGTCGGCTGCTGGCGATTGCGGACAGCGCACCAGCATTCAGCGCGCCGCTCCCGACCGCAGCCGCCGCAACTGCGGAACGGGTGCGCATCGGCATCGCACACGATCCGGCCTTCGGCTTTTACTACAGCGAAGATCTCGACAGCCTGCGCGCCGCCAATGTGGAACTGGTCGACATCGACACGCTGCACGCGCAGACCTTGCCGGACGTGGACGGCCTCATCATCGGCGGCGGTTTCCCCGAAGTGTTCATGGCCGAGCTCGAAGCCAACGCCGCCCTGCGGACACAGATTCGCGGCGCCATCGAAGCAGGGTTGCCGACCTACGCCGAATGCGGCGGACTGATGTATTTGTCGAAGAGCCTCAACTGGCAGGGGCAGACCCGACAGATGGTTGGCGTGGTGCCGGGCGACACCGTGATGCATGAGCGTCCGGTCGGTCGCGGCTATGCGCGCCTGCAGCCCACCGGCGATGACCGCTGGCAGGAGACCGCGCCCATTCCGGCGCATGAATTTCACTATTCCAGCTTGGAAAACCTGCCGGCCGGCACCATCTATGCCTACGAGGTGGCGCGCGGCCACGGCATCGATGGGCAGCACGACGGTTACCAGCAATACAACCTGCTGGCCGGCTACGTGCATCGCCGCGGGTCCGGGATGCTGGGCTGGATCGCGCCGTTTTTGAACCAGGTTCGCGCGCGCAAGGCACGCGCCGCCGCTTAATTTTCGCAAGGACACCGCATGATCAAGATCACCGACGCCGCCGCTGCGCAGATTCGCGCCGCCAACAACAACCCCGACGTGTTCGAGATGATCCTGCGCGTCGCCGCCTACCAGGAGGACGACGGCGCGGTGAACTACGGCATGGGTTTCGACACGGAGCGCGAGGCCGACGAGCATCTCGTCGTCAATGGCATCGAGATCCTGATCGCCGCGTCGAGCACGCCCTACCTGCAGGGCGTCACGCTCGATTTCGTCGAAATGAATCCGGGCGACTTGCGCTTCATCTTCATTCCGCCCTATTCGGCGGAAGACGCGCCTGCCGCCGAGTAAGCCATGAACTATCTGCCGATTTTTCTCGACCTGCGCGGCCGCCGTTGTCTGGTGGTGGGCGGCTCCGAAACCGCCGCGCGCAAGTCCGAACTGCTGCTGCGCGCCGGCGCGTATGTCGATGTCGCTGCGCCCGGATTGCACGAG
>JBGSZD010000300.1:0-5513 GCA_041750575.1 Thiobacillus sp.
GCCAGCGCCCCAGCCGCGTCGCAGCTTCGCCATCCGGGTAGGTGAAGTGTGCGTCGATCAGCCGCGCACCCTGCGCCTTGAGACGCCGTAACAGAAGGAAGCTGCCTAGTGCCATCGACCAGCCGTCGAACCGGCGTAACAGGCCCGGTGCCGACAAAAAACGTGGGTGATAGACACGGATGCCCTGCTGGATTTCCAGCGCCGGCGCCTGCGGGCGGTATCCTGGCCGCAGCCGGCTGATCAGCGCTTGCCCGGGAAACCAGGGCTGCGGCGAAACGACTGCCAGCGGCCGATGCTGGGCCACGCGGAACATGCGCTCGCGGATGAACAGCCCGGCACTGGGGCGCGCCGCGCTGGGGAAGAGCGAGCTGAACACGACCAGGTCGATATGGCCCGATTCAGCGGTGCGCCCCTCAGCCAAGCGCGGCCTCCATCCCGGGCTTAACGAGGCTGCCGTACACGCCGCGATAACGCGCTACACTGGTGGCCCAGTTGCGCTCGGTTTCGACGAACTGGCGGCCGTTTTTCTTCATGCTGTCCCAGCCCTGTTCGTACTTGAGCAAGCCCATCACCTTGCTGGCCAGATCATCCGCCTGACCGGCACGGAACAGCACGCCGGTCTTGCCGTCCTCGATCAGTTCCTTGTGACCGCCTACGTCGGAGGCGACCATCAGCCGCCCCTGCGCCATCGCTTCTAGCGGCTTCAAGGGTGTGACCAGCTCGGTCAGCCTCATCGGGTGGCGCGCATAAACCAACACGTCGATCAGGTCGTAATAGCGATTCACCTCGTCGTGCGGTACGCGACCGGCGAACACCACGCGGTCTTTCAGCTCGAGCGCCATGACCTGCTGCTTCAGCGCCGTGTCTTGCGGACCGCCGCCGACCAGCAGCACTTTCACGTCGGGCATCTGCCTGAGGATCGTCGGCAGGGCGGCAATCAACAGATCGAGGCCTTCGTAGGCATAGAACGAGCCGATGAAGCCAAGCACGCGGCTGTTGCCGAGACCAAGCTTCATTTTCAGTTCAGCCTCGGGCTTGCCGCCCATGCTGAACTGATCGACGTCGACCGCATTGGGAATGACGGTGATCTTGCCGGGTGCGATGCCACGCGCGACCAGATCGTTGCGCAGCCCCTCGCAGATGACGGTGACGGCATCGGCGTTCTTCACCGCCCAGGTTTCGAGTGCGCGCGTGAGCTTGTAACGCAGGCTGCCTTCTTTCGTGCTGCCATGGTCGACCGCCGCGTCCTCCCAGAAGGCCCGGATTTCATACACCACCGGAATACCCAGCTTGCGTCCGACGCGGATGGCGGGCACCGCGTCAAGCACCGGCGAATGCGCATGGATCACATCGGGCTGCAACTCGCGCGCCAGCGAGAGCAAACGCTTTTCGATCGCCGCCATCACCGCGAATGGGTCGCCGCCCGGCAGTTTGACCAGCAGACCGGTCGGCTTGGGCGTGCGGTAGAAATGCAGGCCGTCGGCATCTTCTTCTGCCACGCTGCAATTCAACTGCTTGGGGCCGGACAGGTGATACGTGTCCCAGCCCAGCTTGCGCTGATTGCGCAGGATCGCCGCGCTGCGGAAGGTGTAACCGGAATGCAGCGGCAGGGTGTGGTCGAATACGTGGAGGATGCGCATAGGGTAGGAATAGCGGATCAGTCGCGCGGGTACAGCACGCCAGGCTGGGTCGCGGCAACGATGGAATAGATGCGGTCGATGTCGGCCGCCGAAAGCTCGTCCTTCCATTTGGAAGACGCTTTCATCGGATCCTTGACGACACTGTAATAACGCCCCACATCCTTCGACGTACTCTGATTCACAAAGCGATCGGTCTGTTCATTCCACGGCAACTGCGTGAACTCGAACAGCTGCCTGGCGACGGCGCCCGGGTCGCGGCAAAGATCCTCGTAGCGGAGCGTCATGCAGCCTGGCTGGCCCTCAATGTCCTGCATCGCTTTGGCGTTGTACAGCACCCATCGCCAGGCCAAGCGCTCAACAGGATGCTGGCTTTTCAGGCTTGCCAGGGTCAGGCCATGTTGGCGCGCAGCCGCAGTATCCAGGCACAGCTCCAGCAAGCCCATATCCTCGCTGGCGGATGTGTCGCTGGTAAAGCGCTGCTGCGATTCGCCGCGCAGAACCGAAGCCACGTAGCCACAGGGATGGCGAACAATATGAATTCCGAAACAGGCCTGCATCGCGCGCGCGATCGCGCCGAGCCGGCCCAGTGACTCGATGGATTTCCAGACCATGCGAATGTGCGTCATCTTCTCCGCCGGGATCAGGTTGCGCACCGGCTGCTCCCCGAACAGCTTGGCGGATGCCTTGACTGCAAACACGTTCAAACGGAACAGCTGGTACCTGAGCGGCGAGTAGTAGCTTTTGGGAAATATCGGTGTCGAGGCCGCCACCTTGGTCAGCTTCATGCCCGGCAGCCGCGCGCAGAAGTCATGGACCAAACGTGCGTATTCGTCCGCCCGCTCGACCGGCGCCATGAGGGGAATGGAATTCAGCAAGCCCCAGCTATCAGGCTCGTGCCTATACAGGGTGTCCGGGTGGCTGTCAAAAATCTTGCCGATCCAGGTCGTGCCGGAACGCGGCATGCCGAACAGGAGAATGATGGGGGAATGGCTCATGGTCGCGTCGCTACGCATGTACGGGGTTGAAGTGTGCTTGATGACAAGATGCAGGGCGCCATTATGCGGCCTCCTCCACCCCGTCGGACGTAATGCCCAGCACCTGCCCGAGGAAAGCATCGAACATCAGTACGGCCCACAAAATCACCGAATAATCGCGGCGCCCCGACTGGTGCGCCTCGACCACGTCGCGCAGGAAGGTCTGGTTGAACATGCCGGTCGACGCCAGCCGCTCCCCCAGCACCACGCCGCGGATGGTGGCTGCCAAGGGCCCGCGGAACCAGGCTGCGAGCGGCACCGAGAAGCCCATTTTCTTGCGATACAGCACGTCGTGCGGCAGATAGGGTTCCATCGCCTTCTTCAGCAGGTACTTGCCCTCGGTTCCACGCAGCTTCAGATCGACCGGCAGGCCCGACACCCAGCCCATCAGTTCGTGGTCGAGCAGCGGCTCGCGCACTTCGAGCGCATGCGCCATGCTGGCGCGGTCCACCTTGGTGAGGATGTCGCCGACCAGATAGGTTTTCATGTCGAGATATTGCACCAGTGACAGCGGGTCGTCGGTGGGTGCGACGGCGGCGTGGCGGCGCAGCACTTCTACTGCCTGGTAACCTTGAAGCTCACGCTGGAAGGCTGGCGAAAACAGCTGCTTGCGCTGCGCATCGGAGAGCAGCGACACACCGTGGAAATAGCCTTCGACGGTATCGCGCGCTAGCGCCTCGAAAGTCGTTTTGGCGCGGAACACCTTGGGCGCCCAGTCGGCCTTCGGGTACAGCTTGCCGAGCGTGCCGAACAGCGGGCGGCGCAGTATCAGCGGCATCACCGAGCGCATGCGTTCTTCATAGCGGAACCAGCGATAACGCCGGTAGCCGGCGAAATGCTCGTCGCCGCCGTCGCCCGACAAGGCAACTTTCACGTGCTTGCGTGCCAGTTCGCAGACGCGATAGGTCGGCAGCGCGGACGAATCGGCATAGGGCTCGTCGTACACCTGCGCGAGTTGGCCAACCAGGCTGAAGCCGTTGGAGGCAACGGTCTCGACGTGATGGTGCGTGTGGTAGCGGTCGGCCACCTGCTGCGCGAATTCAATTTCGTTGTAGGCCGGATCGTCGAAGCCGATCGAACAGGTGTTCACCGGCGTGGGCGACTGCGCGGCCATCATCGCCACCACGGCGCTCGAATCGACGCCGCCGGACAGGAAGGCGCCGAGCGGTACGTCAGCGATCATGCGCAAACGGATTGATTCCTTCATGCGCTCGACCAGTTCGTCCAGCGCGTCGTCTTCGTTCTTCACCATCACCGGCGTGAACGGCATGTCCCAATACTGCTTCGGCAATGCGCGCGCCTCGCCGCGCTTGAGGGTAAGCGTGAAGCCGGGCGGCAATTTATAGACGCGCTTGAAAATGGTGCGCGGCTCAGGCACGTAGCCGTAAGCGAAATATTCCTCGACTGCCAGCGGGTCGATGTCGCGCGGCAGGCCGGGATGCGCCATCAGCGACTTCAGTTCGGAACCGAAGAGGAATTCACCGCTGTCGAGGAAGGCGTAATACAGCGGCTTGACGCCGAAGCGGTCGCGTACCACGAACAGGGTTTCCTGCTTGCGGTCCCACAGCGCGAACGCGAACATGCCCCTGAACCGGGAAACGCAGGCTTCGCCCCAAGCTTCCCAAGCGTGGACGATGACTTCAGTGTCGGAATGAGTACGGAAGCTGTGGCCGAGCGCGACCAGTTCGGGCACCAGTTCCTGGAAGTTGTAGATCTCGCCGTTGAAGACGACGACGACTGAGCCGTCTTCGTTGAACAGCGGCTGCTGCCCGGTCGACAGGTCGATGATCGAGAGCCGCCGATGCCCCAGGCCGACGCCCGGCTCCAGATGCAGCCCGCCTTCGTCGGGACCGCGGTGGAACTGGGTTTCGTTCATGCGATGCAGCAGGTCGCGCGAAATCTCGCTCGCGTCGCGGGTATCAAAAATGCCGGTTATGCCGCACATACGTCTTGCCTGTCCCTGTTTTGTCGAGTTTTCCGGCCGCCTGACGGCGTCTCAGCGCCATCGCCCCAACGTCTGGTCGTATACCGTGGCGTAGGCCTCAGCCATGGCCGGGATATCGAAGCGCTGTTCGGCGTATAGCCGCGCGTTGGCGCCATGCTCGGCAATACGCGCCGGCTTATCCAGATAGTCCTGCAAGGCCCGTGCCATGTCGGCAGGATCGCCAGGCGCGACCAGCGTGCCATTGACGTCAGCCTCCACAAGCTCGACGTTGCCGCCCACCGCCGTGGCGATCACCGGCAGGCCGCTCGCCAGCGCCTCCAGTATGGTATTGGAGATGCCTTCGTTTTTCGACGGTAGGACGAACACGTCGAACGCCTGCATGACCGTCGCGATGTCGTGGCGCTCGCCCGGCAGCCAGGCCAGATGCGCAAGGCCCACCGATTGCAGCAACCCTTGGCAGATTGCACGCGCCGGGCCCTCGCCGACAATAGCCAGCCGCGCACGCGTGGCCAGGCCGGGCTGGCTCTGCACTAATTGGATAAAGGCGCGTACCAGCGTTGGGTAATCCTTGACCTCGACCATGCGCCCGACCGAGCCGAACACCAGCGTATCGGCGCCGGCAAATCCGGGCGGCAGCACATCGGGACGCGCGCCCTCGCGCGGATGGAATTTCTCGCTGTTGACGCCGCTGTATATCTGGTGCAGCTTGCGCGACGGAACGCGAATAGCCAGCCGCAACCAGGTTTCGAGATCGCGGCTCACGGCGATGTAGTTCGACACGAACGGCCGCGCCGCGCGGCGCAGCAGGTTGTATTTCCAGTTCTGTCCATACAGGTCGAACACGTCGCGCCCGTGTTCGCCATGCACCCGCGCCGGAACCCGCGCCGCCGCCGC
>JBGSZD010000301.1:0-4502 GCA_041750575.1 Thiobacillus sp.
TTTCGTCGGGACAATCCAGCATCAGCGCAGCGCTGTCGGCCGATAGTTTGGCGTAATGATCGCGCCACCACAGCGGCTGGCCGGCCTGCGTGCGCAGCGTGCGGAAGACGCCGTCGCCGTAGGCCAGACCGCGATCCAGAACACTGACGGCGTCCGCCGGTTGGCCGTTGACGAGAATCATGCCTGCTCCAGCGCGCGCAACAAGCCGCGCGCTTTGGCGCGGGTTTCGTCGAGTTCCCGCGCGGCAACCGAATCGGCAACGATGCCGGCGCCGGCACGGAAGCTCAGTTCATGCCCCCGCAGCAGAAAGCTACGAATCAAGATGTTGAAATCGAAGCTGCCGTCGCGGTTGATGTAGCCGATGCTGCCGGTGTAGCTGCGTCGCGGCGTCTGTTCCAGTTCACGAATGATCTGCATGGTCCGCACCTTGGGACAACCGGTGATGGTGCCGCCGGGAAACACCGCGCGCAAGGCGTCGAACACGCTGATCCCGGCACGCAATTTTCCGCGGACGGTGGATTCGATGTGATGCACGTGTCGGTAACTGGCGATGTCCATCAAGGCCGCCACTTCCACGCTGCCGGGTTCGCACACCCGTCCGAGATCGTTGCGTTCCAGATCGACCAGCATGACGTGTTCGGCACGCTCCTTGGGATGCGCCTGCAAACGGGCACGCAGCGCAGCGTCTTCCGCGGCGTCCTCGCTTCGCGGATGGGTGCCGGCGATGGGTCGTGTTTCCAGAATGCCGTCGTGCCCGAGTCGAACCAGCCGCTCGGGCGACGAGCTGACGATGGCCCACTCGTCCATCTGCATCAATCCTGAGAAGGGTGCCGGATTTTTCTGCATCAATTGGGCGAACAACGCCGCAGCGGGGATCGGCGCGACAAACTCCGCTTCCCAGCCGCGCGACAGATTGACCTGGAACACGTCGCCCGCGCGAATGTATTCCTGTATGTGCGCCACGCCGGCAAGAAACGCGGCGGGATCATCTTCCCGCAGAGTGCGCAGAGGTGGTATGGCCGGCACTGGCGGCAGGGCTGCAACCAGATCGCGCTGCATCTGATCGAGCAATGCGGCCTGCCCTGCCTCGGCAATCAGCAGACAGCGATGGTTTGCGCGATCGAACAGGATGGCGACGGGAATGCGCGCCAGCCAGGCAAGTGGAAAATCGGTTCTATCCTCAACGCCCCCCGCACTGGGCTCGAACAGACCGCCCAGTTCGTAGGCGAACGCGCACAACCAGCCCCCGCTGAAGGGCAAATCGTGATCGGCTTGAGACGGCATTGGCTGCACCTGCATGGCCGGATGCGCCCGCAAGCGCTCGATTCCCTCGGTGGCGCTGATTCGCGTGATGTCCTGCGGAAACGCAAACAGCACATCCCAGCCACTGTCGCCACTGCTGTGAAACAGGCCGGGATACCGCTGCGGATTGGATGCCTGCAGGCGGACCAGATCAAGCGGATGCGGCCATTCCCGAATTTCCAGCGCGCCGGATTGATCGGCTGCCATGGGATGGCCCGTAGCGACGGGACGATCCACCGCGAAGGTCAGACGCGCTTGAAAAGCAGCGAGCCGTTGGTCCCGCCAAATCCGAAGTTGTTTTTAAGCGCGGCATCGATCTTCATCTCGCGCGCCGTGTTGGCGCAGTAATCGAGATCGCACTCCGGATCTTGCGAGAAGATGTTGATGGTGGGTGGCGACACCTGATGATGCACCGCCAATACCGTGAACACCGATTCCACCCCGCCAGCGCCGCCGAGAAGGTGACCGGTCATCGACTTGGTCGAGTTGACGACCGCCTTGTAGGCGGCATCGCCCATCGCAAGTTTGATCGCGTCGGTCTCGTTCTTGTCGCCCAAGGGCGTCGAAGTCCCGTGCGCATTGATGTAATTGATCTGATCGGCATTCACGCCGGCGTCGCGCATCGCGTTCAACATCGAGCGCCTGGGACCGTCGGTGCTCGGCGCCGTCATGTGATAGGCGTCGCCGCTCATGCCAAAGCCAGATATTTCCGCATAGATTTTTGCGCCACGCGCCTTCGCATGCTCGTACTCTTCCAGTACCAGCACACCCGCGCCCTCGCCCAGCACGAAGCCGTCGCGGTCCTTGTCCCACGGGCGGCTGGCCGTTGCCGGATCGTCGTTGCGGGTGGATAGTGCCCGCGCAGCGGCAAAGCCACCCACGCCCAAAGGCGAGGTCGCGCATTCCGCGCCACCGGCAACCATCACATCGACGTCGCCGTACGCGATCATGCGGGCGGACAAACCGATCGCATGCAGGCCGGTCGTGCAGGCGGTGACGACGGCCAGATTGGGGCCTTTGATTCCATACTGAATCGACAGATTGCCGGAAATCATGTTGATGATGGAACCGGGGATGAAGAAGGGGGAAATCTTCCTCGGGCCGGACTCCATCAGCAGGGTATGTGTCTCCTCGATCAGCGGCAGACCGCCGATTCCGGAGCCGATATTGATGCCGATACGCTCGGCATTGGCCTCGGTGACTTCGATGCCCGAATCGCGTATCGCCTGAATGCCCGCCGCCATGCCGTACTGGATAAAGGTATCCATGCGGCGCGCCTCTTTCGGGTTGATGTACTGCTCAACCGCGAAATTCTTGACCTCGCCTGCCATCTGGGAGGTGAAAGGCGCGGGATCGAAACGGGTAATCCGTGCGATTCCGGTACGGCCGGCAACCAGGTTGTCCCAGGCCTCCGGGATGGTGTTGCCGACCGGGGAAATAATCCCGAGGCCGGTGACGACGACGCGACGTTTGGACAAAAGTCAGTCCTTTTTACTGGAGTGAACGATCAGCTCGAATGGCTGTTGACGTAGTCAACCGCCTGCTGGACGGTGGTGATTTTTTCCGCGTCTTCATCGGGGATTTCGCAGCCGAATTCTTCTTCCAGCGCCATCACCAGTTCCACCGTATCGAGCGAGTCCGCGCCCAGATCACCGACGAAAGAAGACTCGTTTTTGATGTCTGCTTCGTTGACGCCCAATTGCTCGGCGACGACTTTAATTACACGCTGTACGTTATCCATTACTGATCCTCTCTTGAAATAAGGCTTCGACAAAATCGAAGCCACGAAAATGAATGCGCCAAATTCAAAGCCCGGCGATTTTACCAAAAATAGTGGCCAATCACGCCATATACATGCCGCCGTTGACATGCAAAGTAGTGCCCGAAATATAGCCCGCTGCCGGCGAGGCCAGGAAAACAACGGCTTGAGCGATATCTTCCGCGGACCCCAGACGTCCCAGCGGGATATGCGTCAACAAGGCTTGGCGTTGCGCATCCGGCAGCGCGCGCGTCATGTCGGTATCGATGAAGCCCGGCGCCACGCAGTTGACCGTGATATTGCGGCTGCCAACCTCGCGCGCGAGCGACTTGGTGAAGCCCATGATGCCGGCCTTGGCCGCACTGTAGTTGGTTTGCCCGGCATTGCCCATCGCACCCACCACCGAAGCGATGGAAATGATGCGTCCTGCACGCGCTTTCATCATCGCGCGCAGCACCGCGCGCGACAGACGGAAGACGGAGGTCAGGTTGGTCGCCATGATGTCGTCCCACTCCTCGTCCTTCATCCGCATCAGCAGGTTGTCGCGTGTGATGCCGGCGTTGTTCACGAGAATGCCTATGTCACCGAACTGCGCGTTGATGGCGGCGATGACGGCGTCGACTTCAGCCGCGTCGGTCACGTTGAGTTTCATGCCAACGCCTTTGATGTTGGCTGCAGACAGATAATCGCCGATCGCCTGTGCGCCCTTGTCGCTGGTGGCGGTGCCGATCACGGTTGCACCCGCCTGACCGAGTGCCAGTGCAATAGCCTGACCAATTCCACGGCTGGCGCCGGTGACGAGTGCCACCTGACCTTCAAGATTCGTGCGATGCGCGAGGCTTTCTTGTGACATGTTGTCCCCTGATTAATTAAGCGCAGCCGCGAGGCTGGCTTCGTCCACCAGCGCCACCGCCGGCAGAGTGTCATCGATGCGTTTGTTGAGCCCGGCCAGCACCTTGCCGGGGCCGCACTCGATCACGCGCTCGATGCCGGCCGCCTTCAGCGCCTGCACGGTCTCGACCCAGCGCACCGGGGTATGCAGCTGCTTTGCCAACGCAGCGCGAATTGCACCCGCATCCGCATGGCTTTGCACATCGGTGTTGTGCAGCACCGGAATCGTCGGCGTGGCAATCGCGATGGATTGCAAATGCGCCAGCAGTTTCTCGGCGGCCGGCAGCATCAGCGAGGAATGCGACGGTACGCTGACCGGCAGCGGCAGCGCACGCTTGGCGCCCTTTTCTTTCGCCAGGGCGATCGCGCGCGCTCGACCGCGGCCTTGTTGCCGGCAATCACCACCTGACCGGGCGAGTTGAGGTTTACCGCTTCGACCACTTCGCCGGCTGCCGCATCCGCACATACCGCGCGCACGGCATCGTCGTCCAGCCCCAGAATCGCCGCCATCGCGCCGACGCCTTCGGGTACTGCCGCCTGCATCGCTAGA
>JBGSZD010000302.1:0-11952 GCA_041750575.1 Thiobacillus sp.
AACTGGTCGCGGTGGCGCGTGATGCCGGCGTGCTGATCAACGTCACCGCCGACAAGGTCATCCGCCTGGTGCCGCCGCTTATTTATGGCGCGACCGAGGTCGACGCGCTGGTTGCGGCGGTGTCCGGCATCGTCAAGAGCTACCTGCAGCAGGCGGCGTGATGCTGAGGCATTTTCTGCAATTCAAGGATCTGTCGCGCGACGAACTGCTGTACCTGTTCGAACGCACGCGCCTGATCAAGAGCCGCTTCAAGCGTTACCAGCCCTACCACCCGCTGGTCGACCGGACGCTGGCGATGATTTTCGAGAAAAGCTCGACGCGTACGCGGCTGAGTTTCGAGGCGGGCATGCACCAGCTCGGCGGCTCGGCGATCTATCTCAATACGCGCGATACCCAGCTCGGGCGCGGCGAACCCGTGGAGGACGCGGGCGAGGTCATTTCGCGCATGGTCGATATCGTGATGATCCGCACCTTCGAGCAGGAGATTATCGAGCGCTTCGCCTCGCACTCGCGCGTTCCGGTGATCAATGGGCTGACCAACGAATACCACCCGTGCCAGATCCTGGCCGACATCTTCACCTTCATCGAGCATTGCGGCCCGGACCAGGTCAATTCCATTCAGGGCAAGACGGTGGCGTGGATCGGCGACTCCAACAACATGTGCAACACCTGGCTGCAGGCGGCTGAAGTGCTCGATTTCAACGTGCACGTGTCGACCCCGCCGGGTTATGAAGTGGAGCCGGAACGCGCGGGTCTCTACGGCACCGACCATTTTGAAAGTTTTGCCGACCCGATGGACGCCTGCCGCGGTGCCGATCTGGTGACCACCGACGTGTGGACCAGCATGGGCTGGGAAGCGGAAAACGATGAGCGCCTGAAAGCCTTTGCCGACTGGCAGGTCGACGCCGACATGATGCGTGTGGCCAAGCCCGATGCCGTCTTCATGCACTGTCTGCCGGCGCACCGCGGCGAGGAGGTGACCGCCGAGGTGATCGACGGTCCGCAGTCGGTGGTGTGGGACGAAGCCGAGAATCGCCTGCATGTGCAGAAGGCGCTGATGGAATATCTACTGTTGGGAAAAATCGAATCATGAACATCGCCTACTTCAAGGACATGGATTCGCTCTATGTCGAAATCAGTCCCGAGAACCCCGCGCAGGCGTGGGAAGCGCACGAAGGCATCGTGCTCAACCTGTCGGAAGACGGCCGTGTCGTCGGCATCGAGATCGAAAAGGCCAGCCTGGCGACCAATCTCGATATCCTGAAAATCGGCGGCTTTCCCGGCCAGATCGAAATCATCGACAAGAACCAATCCGGCTCCACCCACTGAACCCATACATACACCATGAGCGACATCAAGAAAGTTGTACTGGCCTATTCCGGCGGCCTCGACACCTCGGTCATTCTGAAATGGCTGCAGGACACCTACCAGTGCGAGGTGGTGACCTTCACCGCCGACCTCGGGCAGGGGGAAGAACTCGAACCGGCACGCCAGAAGGCACTGAAGTTCGGCATCAAGCCCGAGCAGATCTACATCGATGACCTGCGCGAGGAGTTCGTGCGCGACTTCGTCTTCCCGATGTTCCGTGCCAACACCGTCTATGAAGGCGAATACCTGCTCGGCACCTCGATCGCCCGCCCGCTGATCGCCAAGCGCCTGATCGAGATCGTCAACGAAACCGGTGCCGACGCCATCTGCCACGGTGCCACCGGCAAGGGTAACGACCAGGTGCGCTTCGAACTCGGGGCCTACGCGCTGAAGCCCGACGTCAAGGTGATCGCACCGTGGCGCGAATGGGACCTTTTGAGCCGCGAGAAGCTGCTCAATTACGCGGAGACCCACGGCATCCCCATCGACATGAAGCACCGCCAGGGTGGGTCGCCGTACTCGATGGATGCCAACCTGCTGCACATTTCCTACGAAGGCCGCCATCTGGAAGACCCCAATGCCGAGGCCGAGGAGGACATGTGGCGCTGGACGGTATCGCCGGAAAAGGCACCCGATCAGGCCGAGTACCTAGAACTGACCTACGCCAGGGGCGACGTCGTGGCGATCGATGGCCAGGCCATGAAGGCACACGAAGTGCTGGCGAAGCTCAATGAGATCGGCGGCAAGCACGGCGTCGGTCGGCTGGATCTGGTGGAAAACCGCTACGTCGGCATGAAGTCGCGTGGCTGCTACGAAACACCCGGCGGCACCATCCTTTTGAAGGCTCATCGCGCGATCGAATCGATCACGCTCGACCGCGAGGTGGCGCACCTGAAGGACGACCTGATGCCGCGTTACGCCAGCCTGATCTACAACGGCTACTGGTGGGCGCCCGAGCGCGTGGCCCTGCAGACGCTGATCGACCATACCCAGCAGCATGTGAACGGCACGGTGCGGCTCAAGCTCTACAAGGGCAACGTCATCGTTGTCGGACGCGATTCGAAGACCGATTCGCTGTTCGACTCGACCATCGCCACCTTCGAGGATGACGCCGGCGCCTACGACCAGAAGGATGCAGGCGGCTTCATCAAGCTCAACGCGCTGCGCATGCGTATCGCAGCGAAACTCGACGCACGGAGAAAATAAGCATGTCCCAGTTCGATAATGTCGCCGTCCTCAAGCAGGCCAACGTTTATTTCGATGGCAAGTGCGTCTCGCACAGCATTATGCTGCCCGACGGCACCAGGAAATCGGTGGGCGTGATCCTGCCGTCCACGCTCACCTTCAACACGGGCGCGCCGGAAATCATGGAGACGGTGTCGGGTTCCTGCCGTGTCAAGCTGGCGGGCGAAAGCGAGTGGAAGACTTACGGCGCTGGCCAGTCGTTCAACGTGCCGGGCAATTCCAGCTTCGACATCGAAGTGTCGGGCGAACCGTATCACTACGTCTGCCACTTCGCCTAGCAACCCGAAACTCAAAAAAGCATGAGTTCCGAATTGCTAGGGGCCAAGATTCAATGGTTTTCGATCCGGCACACTGCGCAGCACGCTGGCCGCAGTGGCAGGCCGAATCCGTGCTGGGAATCTGAAGCCATTTCGTGCCGGATCGATAACGTATGACCACCGTCACCGTCGTCAGGAAGGATGGCCGCATCGCGATTGCGGCCGACACGCTGACGAAATGGGGGGGCGGCAAGGAATCCGCCGCCTACGTGGCGAACCACGAAAAGATCATCCGCGTCGGCGACAGCTTTGTCGCGATCACCGGATCGGCAACCTTCAAGCTGATTCTCGCAGACTATTTTTCTGCGCTGGACGAGCCGCCGCAGCTGGATTCGGTGGCGGACATCTTCCGGGTATGGAACACCCTGCACGGCGCCCTCAAGGAGCAATATTATTTGCAGACCGGCGAGGACAAGGAAGAAGATCTTGAGTCCAGCCGCATGGACGTGCTGATTGCCAATCCGCGCGGGATTTTCGGCGTGGCAGCGCACCGTACGGTGCAGGAATTTTCGAAATTTTATGCCTACGGCAGCGGCAGCCCGTATGCGCTGGGGGCGATGTATGCAGCCTATCGCGCGCCCTCGCTCGATGCCGAGGCGGTGGCGCGGCTGGGGGTGATGGCTGCAGCCGAGTTCCACGACGAAACGGGAATGCCGCTGCAGTCGTTTGTGATGGATGTTGAGGAGTAATCAGGATGCCGAGTTTTGATATCGTGTCTGAAGTCGACAAGCAGGAAGTGCGCAATGCGGTCGACCAGGTCAACAAGGAAGTCTCCACGCGTTTCGACTTCAAGGGTTCCGACGCCCGCGTCGAGCAGGCGGACTATGTGCTGACGGTCCATGCCGACACCGAGTTCCAGCTCGACCAGGTGCAGGACATTCTTTCGCAGAAGCTGGCCAAGCGCAGTGTCGACGTGAAATGTCTGGATGTCGGCAGCGTCGAAAAAGTTTCGGGCAACAAGGTCAAGCGCACCGTGACGGTGAAAACCGGCGTCGAGACCGAGCTGGCGAAGAAGATCGTCAAATGCATCAAGGACAGCAAGCTCAAGGTGCAGGCCAGCATCCAGGGCGACACCGTGCGCGTGTCGGGCGCCAAGCGCGACATCCTGCAGGACACCATCGCGCTGGTGCGGAAGAGCATTACCGATTTTCCGCTGCAGTACCAGAATTTCCGCGACTGACGAACAGGAGGCGCATATGGTCAAGGTTCTGGTTCCCCTGGCGGACGGCTGCGAGGAGATCGAAGCCGTCACCATCATCGATCTGTTGCGCCGTGCCGGCATCGAGGTGACGACGGCGGGGCTGAAGCCCGGTATCGTCAAGGCCAGCCGCGGTGTGCTGCTGGTGCCGGATGTCACGCTCGACGTCGCCCTGCAGGACGATTACGACATGGTGGTGTTGCCGGGCGGCATGCCCGGCGCTACCCACCTGAAGCAGGACGCGCGTATCCTCGACCTGCTGAAAAAGATGGCAGCTGCCGGAAAATACACGGCTGCCATTTGCGCCGCGCCGATGGTGCTGGGCGAAGCGGGCGTGCTGAACGGCAAACAGGCGACCAGCTACCCCGGTTTTCTCGACGGGCTGCCCGATGTCACCGTCAGCGGGGCGCCCGTGGTCCAGGATGGCAAGGTGCTGACGTCGCGCGGCCCCGGCACGGCGATGGATTTTGCGCTGGCGCTGGTGGAGACGCTGGCGGGAGCCGGCAAGCGCCAGCAGGTCGAGGCCGCCCTGGTCAGGCCGTAGCCCGTCAGGCTTTGTCGTTGCTATCATTCATTACATACCAAGTACCCAGTCGAACCGGAGACCACCATGCAGATTCGCGAAATTCTCACGCTCAAAAGCGATGCTATCTACAGCATTGCCCCGACCGATTCAGTTGCAAGCGCCGTCGATAAACTGGTGAGCCTGGGGGTCGGTTCGCTGGTGGTGCTGAAAAATGACGAGATGGTGGGCCTCCTGACCGAGCGCGACGTGGTGCAGGGGATGGTCAAGCAGGGCTGCGATCTCAAGGATGCCGAAGTCAGCACCATCATGGTTACCGAGCCGGTGGTGGCCAGCGCCGACGATTCGGTCGACTATGCGCGCGACGTGATGACCAAGTCGCACATCGGGCACCTGCCGATTCTCGACGGCAATAAGCTGCTCGGCATCATATCCTTCCACGACGTGGCGCGCGCCTGCCTCAAGGAAGCCAAGTTCGAGAACAGCCTGTTGAAGCGCTACATCAAGCACTGGCCGGAATAAGACTGATCCGCGCCGCATGGGCTAGCGGATCGACTCGACATCGATCGTCTTTTCCAGGACCTTCGGCACGATCAGCGCATAGCCCTGCTGCTGCCAGTACGCCAGTTCGGTGATGGCGTTGGGCACGACCTCGATGAAATCCTGGAAGTCTTCCACCCGGTAGCCGAAATCGGCGGCGGCCTGGCCACACACCTTGAACTTCACGCCGAGGGCGGCGTAGTAGCGCATGCGATCGACCGCATCCTGGTATTTTTCCTCGTTCTTCTTCGCCACGGCCACAATCTCGTTGCCGTGGATCACGACGACGATGTTCATGTCTTCGGGCGAATAGTTGTAAGGCGCTTCCTGCAGGGGGTTCATCAGTGAGCGCACCCAGTACAACGCACTGCCGATTTTCTGCGGGTTATCCAGATAGAACTCGAATACGACCTTGGCGGGGGTATAGGGCGTCGCCACCCATTTCCCGGCCGCTTGCGCGGGTGCCATCATGCCCAGCCACAACAGGATCAACAGGGTCAGTGCAGGTTTCATGACACCCTCCTAACGACCGATCAATGTCTGCTTTATAGGCGCTGGGCGGCGTTCTGCTGCAGGCGGCGAAGGGTCTGAAAGAGCTGCAACCGGCGCGGATCGATGTCGCCGGCGGCGACCGCCTCCTGCAGCCGGCAGCCAGGTTCGGTCTCGTGCTTGCAGTCGCGGAAGCGGCATTGCCCCAGAAACGGGCGGAATTCGACGAAAGCATGCGCCAGGGCGCCGGCATCTAGGTGCTGCAGGGCGAATTCCTGGAGGCCGGGCGAGTCGATGACCGCCGAGTCGGCATCCAGACGGTGCAGACGGGTGTGGGTGGTGGTGTGGCGCCCACTGTCGAGCGCCTCGGAATACTCGGCAGTCACCGCGTCGGCCCCCGGAAACAGCGCGTTGATGATCGTCGATTTGCCCATCCCGGACTGGCCGATCAGCAGTGTGGTCTGACCGTGCAGGGCCGGACGCAGCGGCGCCACATCGGTCAGTGCCGACAGCGTGACGAGCGGGTAGCCGAGACGGGTGAGCAGCGTCAGTCGTTCGTATGCGGCCGGCGTTTCCGGCAGGTCGGCCTTGTTGAGGATCAGCAGGCTGGCGATATCCTGGTCTTCGGCGGCAAGAATGCAGCGCTGCACCAGTTCCATCGAAAAACTCGGGCGCGGCGCCACCACCACCGCCAGTTGAGTGACGTTGGCGGCGATGGCCTTGGATTTGAAGGCGTCGGAGCGATACAGCAGGCTGGCGCGCGGGAGCACCGCCTCGATCACGCCGGCATCGCCGTCGCGCCGGATTTCGACGCGGTCGCCGCATACCACGCGCAGGTGACGGCCTTTTACCTGACAGGGCAGATCGCCATCGGCGGTCGCGACGATGAAACGGCGGCTGAAAGCGGCGACGACCTGGCCTGTCAGGATAGTCAGAATCGAGGAATTCCCTCGCTAGCCGCCTTGACCTGACTGGACAGGCCGATCAGCCGGTGTTTGAGCTTTTCGGAAAGCTTGGAATAGTCGCCCTGCAGCAGCTTTTCGGCCTCAACCGTATTTCCGCTCAGGTGTAGGCTCACCACATCCGCTGCGTACTGGTGGAACTGGGCATGCAGGCCGCGGACCTCCTCATACCGGGGCAATTCGGACATGGCTTTGCCCGCGCCGTATATCCACTGTCCCAGGGCGCAACGATCGTCCAGCCTGATCGTGTCGGGATCGAGTGGTTCCGTACTACTGCCCGCCAAAAACGCGGTCAGGCGCTGTTTCCACATGACGTGGGCGCCAATGATTTCCATCCAGTTCATGATCGCGTCAATCTCTGTAAAACACCGATCGCTAAACGGATGGAATCCGAAGCAACTTGAGGCTCACAGTTCAAGCAGGCTATCGACCTTGGCTGCGCAGATGAAGTCGTTCTCGGACAGGCCGCCGATGGCGTGGGTCCAGAATTCGACCTTGACGGTGTTGTAGCCGACGATCAGGTAGGGGTGGTGGTCTTCGCGATGCGACACCCACATCACGGCGTTGGTGAAAGCCTGCGCCTGGTAGTGATCCTTGAATTTATATTCCTTGGCGATCTTTTCGCCATCGCGCTGCCAGCCGGCCAGGCCTTTCAACAGCGGCGTAATCTGCGCGTCGGTCAGCGGGGCGACCCCGCCTTCGCAGGGGGCGCATTTCTTGCGGACGAGTTCTTCGACAACGGTGGTCATGACAGTGGATCCTTACTTGAATTTGTAATATTTCTGGTTGAGATAGGCGTCGACGTGCGCTTCGTCCTCCGGGAACCAGCCAGCGCCTGTGTTGGCGTTACAGGCTGAAACGCGGGCGGCGAGTTGCTGCGCATTCTTGACCTTGCGGTCGGGACGCGTATAGATCTCGCTGCCGTCGCCTCCGTACATGCTGGCATGGCAGCTGACGCAGGACTTGTCGAGCAAAACCTTGCCTTTCGCGGGGTCGCCCTTGGAAAACGGCGCTGCGTGTGCGCCGCTGGCCAGCAGCGCACCACAGAATAGTGCGGTCAGGATTTTCATGCGGATCTCCTTTCGGGGGATATCCGATCATTATCGCCACTGGTCCGCAATTGCGCCAGCGCCGGGCGCATCGTATGCGAAAATGGCGGCCTGTTTTTCGAAGGAACGCTGATATGGCCCTGAACCCCACGCATCTGCTCTGGCTCGACATGGAAATGACCGGCCTGTCGCCCGACACCGACCGCATCATCGAGCTTGCCATCGTCGTCACCGATGCCGACCTCAACACCGTGGCCGAAGGCCCGGTCCTGGTGGTGCACCAGCCCGACGAGGTGATGGATGCCATGGACAACTGGAACAAGGGCACGCACGGCAAGTCAGGGTTGATCGACCGCGTCAAGGCCTCGCAACTGGACGAGGCCGAGGTCGAGGCGCAGATGCTGGAGTTCGTGAAACAGCATGTGCCCGCCCGGACCTCGCCGATGTGCGGCAACTCGATCTGTCAGGATCGCCGCTTCATGGCGCGCTACATGCCCCAACTTGAAGCGTTTTTCCACTATCGCAACCTGGACGTCAGCACGCTGAAGGAACTGGCCAAGCGCTGGCGTCCCGGGCTCTCCGAAGCGTTCAAGAAATCGAACAAGCACGAAGCGCTGGCCGACATCTACGAGTCCATCGACGAGATGAAATACTACCGCGAGCACTTTATCCGCAGCGCATGAAAAAGCGGCCGGATGGCCGCTTCAGAGGCGTACCGCCCGGGTGCAGTCAGATCGTCACAGCTTGTCGATGATCCGTGCACGCAGTTGCTTGTATTCCTCGTCGCTGATCAAGCCCTTCTTGTGCAGAGCCTCGATGCGTTCCAGCCGTTCGATGGTTTGATCGCCGGAAGACGGGTTTGACATCGAGTCGGGGGGGCCGCCAGCAGAGGGCGCTGCTGTGGAAGCCGGCCGGAAATTCGGATCGCATTTCAGCTTGGCATGGACATCCTTCGACAGGATATGGTCATTGACCTCGGTCGACCAGGTTTCGCAGCCGGCCTTCTTGATGCTGAGTTTGCCGAAATAACGATAGGAAAACCCCACAAAGCCCGAACGGAAGTGATCGCCGGGAACGATCTCCAATGGTGTGGCACCAAGTTCGGCGCCGTCCGCATAGGCAATCGCGCCTGCGGGCTCGGATATGATTTTGATTCGCCCGGTATGGCTCTCGCTGCTGGTCCCCATGCCGGCACAGCCGGAAAACACGGTGACGGCTGCCAGCAGGCCAATCCATTTAAGGCGGGAGGAATGGAATAAGCGCATAGCGTTCCTTTCATTGAAAAGCATTACTTAGCCTAAAGTTTAACTGCTGCATGCCACGACTTGATTCAACCTGTGTTCCAGGGTCGGGATAGCAATATTCCGGCTTTGCAAAGCAAAAAAACCCCACCAGAACATCTGGCGGGGGAGGAGACTACAAGCAAAACTTTGTGCTTAGAAAATCGCTGTCAACTGCACACCGACTTTGTTGCCCACGCCTTTCAGGTTGTAGTTCGGCGTGTTGGGTTCCGGCGCAGTGCAAGGCGCCACGCCCGAATCGCACTGGAAATCCCTGATCTCATAGTTGACGGTCAGGCGGGTCTTGGGATTGAAGTGGTACTGTACCCCCAGGGTCCACTTGTCGAACGTGTGCTGGTCCTTGCGGCCATCGTTGAAGGTTGCGGTGTCGTAGCGCGCATCCAGTTCGAACTTGGTCTTGGGGATATACCAGCCACCTTCCACGTACCAGCCGTTGCCCTTCGCATCGGCGCCGTTGCCGAAGGCCGGATTGTTGGTGAAGTAGAAGTTGGGCTTGTCCGGGCCCTCGAAGATCACGCCATCCGCCGTGATGTACTCAGCCGTAAAGCGGTAAGGCTTCTTCATGTATTTCACGCCCAGGCCGGCGCGATTCCGGTCATAGGGCTTGGCGTTGGCGACGCTGTCGTTAGTGAGATCGATCAGGCGCGTACCCCACTGCCCCCAGCCGAAGAATTTCAGGCCTTCCGCAAAGGGACCCTTGCCGCCGAATTTCTTCTCGGCGGACAGGTAGAGGTATTTGTCATATTCGCCATCGCTGTTGCTGAACTCGATGCCGTTGCCGTTGCCGATCATCGCGGCGTAAGAGACTTCCCAGTCATGGCCGACGTCAAAGGCATCGAACACCTGCACGCCGACATCGCGGAAGGCGCCAACCGGGCTGTTGTAGGTATTCAGGCTGGAGCCACCTTGAAGTTGAGCTTCCGTAAAAGGTCCCACATTGCCCGTGGCGGCATTAGCGCCGGGTAGCTGGGTCCATCCCTTGTTGGGGGTGCGCTCCAGCAGCAGGCCATTGGCGCCTTCGGTGAAATCGATGTAGTCGAAGGTATGGATGGCCTGCAGGCCCTCTTCGGAGCCGGGAGTCTTGAACAGACCGGCGCGAATACGTGCACCCGGAATGTAATTCAGGGTCATGCTGGCGTCAGTCAATCGGGCAAAGGCGCCATTCCCCGCAGTGATGCCATTGTTGCCC
The DNA here is from genome assembly GCA_041750575.1 of Thiobacillus sp. Lineage (GTDB taxonomy): Bacteria > Pseudomonadota > Gammaproteobacteria > Burkholderiales > Thiobacillaceae > Thiobacillus. The sequence goes on from JBGSZD010000302.1 coordinate 10,182, forward strand.
ATCTCCAGCAGCACGAAGTAGTTGATGTGGCTGTCGATCGGGAATCCTGTACCGCGTACACCGATGCGGGCTCGGTTGATGTTGAAACCATCCTGCGAGTCCAGATCCGGGCCGAGCATTTTCGGGGGAACATAGCCTCCGGCGGCATTAGGATCGCTGAAGTCCTTCAGGTACTGGGCCTGGATAAACCCCCATACATTGGCACGGGCAGCGGCACTCGGATCTTCGGTGCCCTGCAGCATCAGCCAGTTGGCTGCTTGTGCCGAGCCTGCTGCAGCAAATGCCAGGGTGCAGGCTGCACTGATCAGCGCACGCTTGAATTGTTTCTTGTCTCCCAATTTGTTTCTCCTCGATAAATATTTCTTAATGAATAAAGCAGGGAATGAACCGTGGTGTGTGTCGTGCATAAAACGGCGTGATTGAGTACCCGGCATGGTCAGGGCTTGACATAGATGTATCCCTGCTTGACCAACTGGCCAATGCGAACGATGCCTCCGGGTACGACCGTCGCAACCGGATTCAGCTTCGGTTCTTCGCCCAGCAGTTTGGCCATGCCCTTGAGGGTGTTGTCACATGCAGAAAACCTGACGCCGCTCTGGGCCAGCGAATCCATGCGCGGGGCGTTGACGTTCTTGGCAAACATCAGGCGCAGACCTGGCCCATAGGCAACGATCTCGATGTTCACATCGCCAGGTGGGTAGGCATCCAACAGGTTCCTGGCGTTGTTGAGGATGAGTTCCTGCTTGGACGGATCCATGTCGTCGATGTGCAGGACGTATTTGTATTCAGGCAGGCTTTTGTCTTCTGCCATGGCTGGAGGGACGGCCGAAATGATGAGAAGCGAAGCAACAACGACTACGGCAGAACGAGAAAACTTAAGCATTACTTGTCTCCACAAGGGACTGCTGCAAATTCAAGGCAAAAAAGGGGGCAATAGCGCCAGTTTCATGGCGTTATTGAGGATTCAAATTGAGTGGTTTTGCGAACTGAGCTAGATGCTTGCCCGCCGTCTCAGGATGACGGGTAGCACATGTCGCACCTCAAGGTTTCAGATACACGTAGCCTTCTTTTGCCTGCAGTCGGCCGATTTCAGCAACGCCCGACGGGACGATGGTGGCTTCCGCAAGCACGGTGCCGGGATTGATATTGCGGCCCTTCAGCGTGTTGTTGCAGACACGGAAATCGACCCCTTTCGTTCTCAGTTCCTGCACGGCCACCTCATATGGATTGCCGTTTTTGTCGGTTGCGCTACTGAGCAGAAAATCAATGCCCTCGCTGTGGGTGACCACGACGATTTTGACGTCAGGGGAGGCGGCGAGGTGATTCTTGATGTTGCGCAGCGCAGCGGAGGCGTTGGCGCTGTCGTTGACGTGGTAAACCACTTTTTCCTGCATGGATGCAGCAGGGGCTGCGGCCTCGGCCAGCGGGCCGGCGTGGGCCATCGGTGCCGTTGCCAGCAGCAGGGCGGTCAGTAGCGGGGTCAGGACGCGGGTCATGTTGTCTCCTTAAGGCGTTGAATAAACAAGTTTGATGAATGCCGTGCACATCTATAAGACGCGTGATATGGGACGCTTATTCCATTTCGGAGGTGGCTTTTTTATGGAATAAATGGACTACTGTCCGCGTCTTCAATTGATATGTCCCTTATCAGCCGTTTCCTGTTTGGCCCGTTTCGCCCCAGCGTAGAAGCGTTGCGTCCGGTGCTTTACCGCATTGCGTATGCCTGGTGTCATGATGCGGCGCTGGCGGATGATCTGGTGCAGGAGACCTT
>JBGSZD010000303.1:0-6080 GCA_041750575.1 Thiobacillus sp.
CCGAGGCGCTGGCCGATACCACGCTGGCGCTGGGCGTGTCGGCGCGCCGCCGCGACATCGTGTCCGAGGTGCTGACGCCGCCCGAAGCCTCGGCCCGTCTGCTGACCGAGGCGCAAGCAGGGTCGGTGGCGCTGGTGTTCGGCAACGAGACCAGCGGGTTGTCGAACGAGGAACTGGGTTTGTGCCAGGGCCTGGTGACGATAGCGGCGAATCCGGACTACAGCTCGCTCAATTTGGCGGCGGCGGTGCAGGTGTTGAGCTACGAAATCCGCCAGGCCTGGCTTGAGCACGCAGCCTGGGCACAGCCGGAAATCGACGCGGCCACGGGTGACGAGGTCGAACGGTTTTATGCGCACTTGGAAACCGCGCTGGCGGAACTGGAATTTCTGAATCCTGGCTCGCCTGGCAAGCTGATGCTGAAGCTGCGGCGCCTCTTCGCGCGCACCCGGCTGGCGAAGGAAGAGGTGAACATTCTGCGTGGGATTCTGACCGCTGCGCAGGAGGCGAAGGCGGCTGCCCGCAGACACGGAACCACAGTTCGTAATAGTTGACTAATTTACTCGGGAAAAGCATTCTCAAGCGCATGAACCTCATCAGCCAATTGAAGGAAGACATTGCCGTCGTGTTCGACCGTGACCCGGCTGCGCGCTCGACGTTTGAGGTCATCACCACCTATCCCGGCTTTCACGCCATCGTCATTCATCGTCTGGCACACAAGCTCTCGCGCATGGGTTGGAAGTGGCTGGCGCGCTTTACCTCGCATATCGGACGCTGGCTGACGGGCATCGAAATCCATCCGGGTGCGACCATCGGCCGCCGCGTGTTCATCGACCACGGCATGGGCGTGGTGGTGGGCGAAACCGCCGAAATCGGCGACGACTGCACGCTGTATCACGGCGTCACGCTTGGCGGCACCTCGTGGAACAAGGGCAAGCGCCACCCCACCCTGATGCCTGGTGTCGTGGTGGGGGCGGGCGCCAAGATTCTCGGCCCGATCACCATCGGCGCCAACGCACGGGTTGGTTCCAACGCCGTGGTGGTGAAGGATGTGCCGGACAACGCAACGGCGGTGGGCATTCCTGCCCGCATTCTGGACAGCGCGGCGGAGATGCAGCGTAACCAGCAGGCGGAGAAACTCGGTTTCTCGGCGTACGCCATTTCGGCTGACATGAACGACCCGGTGGTGAAGGCGATTCACGGCCTGATCGACCATTCGGCGCATATCGACCACCGGCTTGAGCTGATCCTGGCGCAGTTGCAGAAACTGGGCGTGGAGATGCCGGAGGGTCAGGACAAGCCGGACGATTTCGACCCGAACTATTTGAACAAAATAGTTGACTAAATTACTTGGGTAAGGAATAGTTGACTGAAACGCTCGGGAATTTTATAGTTCGGGCGATATTTCGGGAGAACGAGTCATGAGATTGACCACCAAAGGTCGCTTTGCCGTCACGGCCATGCTGGATCTGGCCATGCGCGGCGGTAAAAATCCGGTCACGCTGGCCGGCATCAGCGAACGTCAGGACATTTCCCTGTCGTATCTGGAACAGTTGTTCAGCCGCCTGCGCCGGCACGAGTTGGTTGAAAGCGTGCGCGGCCCCGGCGGCGGCTACTACCTCGCCCGGCCGCTTGCAGAGGTCAGCGTCGCCGACATCATCCGCGCGGTCGACGAGCCCATCGATGCGACCCAGTGCGGCGGCAAGGAAAACTGTCTCGACGAGCACCGCTGCCTGACGCACGACTTGTGGACGGGACTCAACGCCCACATTTACGATTATCTGGACAACGTCACACTGGCCACGCTGGTAGCCAAACAGGACGAATGCAAGGACAAGGTACTGCAGGATCGCCGTACGTCGAAGATAACGCTGGCCGCATGAAGCAAGATTGAACGTTAAAGGCAACACCATGAAAACCATTTATTTCGACTATTCCGCTACCACTCCGGTTGACCCGCGCGTGGCCGCCAAAATGATTCCCTATCTGACCGAAGAGTTTGGCAACCCGGCGTCGCGTTCGCACCCGTATGGCTGGACAGCGGACAAGGCGGTGGAAGAGGCGCGCGCTCAGGTTGCCGCGCTGGTCGGGGCCGATCCCAAGGAAATCGTGTTCACCTCCGGCGCCACAGAATCGAACAACCTTGCCATCAAGGGTGCAGCGAATTTTTATGCGGGCACCAAGGGCAAGCACATCATCACACTGCGCACCGAACACAAGGCGGTGCTCGACACCGTGCGCGAAATGGAACGCCAGGGCTTTGAAGCCACTTATCTGAACGTGAAGGAAAACGGCCTGCTCGATCTGGACGTATTCCGCGCCGCGATCCGCCCCGACACCGTGCTGGTCTCGGTGATGGCGGTGAACAACGAAATCGGCGTGATTCAGGACATCGAGGCCATCGGCAAGATTTGCCGCGAAAAAGGCGTGATCTTCCACGTCGACGCGGCACAGGCAACCGGCAAGATGCCGATCGATCTGACCAAACTGCCGGTCGACCTGATGTCATTCTCTGCCCACAAGACTTACGGCCCCAAGGGCATCGGCGCGCTCTACGTGCGTCGCAAACCGCGCGTGCGCCTGGAAGCCCAGATGCACGGCGGCGGCCACGAGCGCGGCATGCGTTCGGGCACCTTGGCAACGCACCAGATCGTCGGCATGGGCGAAGCCTTCCGCATCGCCCGCGAAGAAATGGCGACTGAAAACGAGCGCATCCGCATGTTGCGCGACCGCCTCTACAACGGTCTCAAGGACATCGAGGAAGTGCACCTGAATGGCGACATGGACCAGCGCGTGCCGCACAACCTCAATGTCAGCTTCAATTTCGTCGAAGGCGAATCGCTGATCATGGCGATCAAGGAACTGGCGGTGTCGTCGGGCTCCGCATGCACTTCGGCCAGCCTGGAACCGTCCTATGTATTGCGCGCACTTGGCCGTTCCGACGAACTAGCCCACAGTTCGATTCGCTTTTCGATCGGCCGCTTCACCACCGAAGAAGAAGTCGATTACGCCATCAAATTGCTGCATGAAAAGATCGGCAAGCTGCGCGAGCTTTCCCCGCTGTGGGAAATGTTCAAGGAAGGCGTCGATCTGAATTCCGTGCAGTGGGCTGCACACTGATAGTGAAGTAAAAGGAGAACATCATGTCCTATAGCGATAAAGTCCTCGACCATTATGAAAATCCCCGCAACGTCGGCTCCTTCACCAAGGACGACGACGGCGTCGGCACCGGCATGGTCGGCGCGCCCGCCTGCGGCGACGTGATGAAGTTGCAAATCAAGGTCGGCGCAGATGGCCGTATCGAAGACGCCAAGTTCAAGACCTACGGCTGCGGCTCGGCGATAGCCTCGTCCTCGCTGGTGACCGAGTGGGTCAAGGGCAAGACGCTCGACCAGGCGATGGAAATCAAGAACACGGCCATCGCCGAAGAACTCGCGCTGCCGCCGGTGAAGATCCACTGCTCGATCCTGGCCGAAGACGCGATCAAGGCCGCGGTGGCCGACTACAAGCAGAAAAAAGGTCTGGAGTAAGCCATGGCGGTGACCTTGTCCGAGCGCGCAGCGCAACACGTCACGAACTACCTGGCCAAGCGCGGCAAGGGTGTCGGCATCCGTCTCGGTGTGCGCACCACTGGCTGCTCTGGCATGGCCTACAAGCTGGAGTTCGCCGATGAGGCACCGGAAGGCGACGAGGTTTTCTCCAGCCATGGCGTGACCGTATTCGTCGACCCGAAAAGCCTGCCCTATATCGACGGCACCGAACTCGATTACGCCCGCGAAGGCCTGAATGAAGGCTTCAAGTTCAACAACCCGAACGTGAAGAACGAGTGCGGCTGCGGCGAGTCATTCAATATTTGATTGGTAGGGGTCGGGGGTCGGGATTCAGGGGCCAGGGTTCTTATGCGGCCTTTGGCCGCGTGTAGAAAAAATGCGCAGCACAAAGCCCCTGAATCCTTATCCCTGAATCCTGGCTCCTAAAATGGACCTTTCTCAAACCCACTTCGCGCTTTTCGGCCTGCCGCAATCGTATGCGATCGACCGCAACCAGCTCGACTCAGCTTACCGCGGGTTGCAGAATACCGTGCATCCGGATCGTTTCGCCGCACAGCCAGAAGCCGAGCAGCGGGTGGCGATGCAGTGGGCGACGCAGGTGAACGAGGCGTACCAGACGCTCAAGCATCCGGTGAGCCGAGGCGTGTATCTGCTGAAGTTGCAGGGGATTGACGCGCTCGATGCCAGCAATACCAAAATGGCGCCGGCTTTCCTGATGCAACAGATGGAATGGCGCGAGGCGATTGAAGAGGCGCGCGCCGCAAAAAATGTGGCGACGCTGGATAGCCTCTCCGACGACTTGCGCGCGACGCACCGTCGTATCGAAGCGCAACTCAACGAGCTGATCGATGCGGCACAGGATTACGAAGGCGCGCGTGAAGCCGTGCGTCAGTTGCGTTTCATGGACAAACTCATCGTCGAAGTCGGCGACGTGTACGAAGAACTCGAAGGCTGAGGCGGCCTGATAGATTTGAATCTGAAAATGAACGCACAAGTTGTTTTATTCTGGTGTCGTGCGTCGAGCCGACTCAGCAAGGCGCTGTTTTTAATGTTTACCGATTCGACACGCCTTCCATTCGAGTCGGACTGTGGAGAAGTTGCGGTAAAACCCTCTCGAATTTCATCGTGCCGAATCGATAAATAGCATGGCCCTATTGCAGATTTCCGAACCCGGCATGTCCACCGCGCCGCACCAGCATCGGCTGGCGGTAGGCATCGATCTGGGCACGACCAACTCACTGGTGGCGACGGTGCGTTCCGGCCTTGCCGTGGTGCTGGACGACGAGGCGGGCCATTCGCTGCTGCCTTCGGTGGTGCGTTACCACGCCAGTGGCGACGTGGAGGTGGGATATTCCGCCCAGTCCGCGCAGAACCACGATCCCCACAACACCATCGCGTCGGCGAAGCGCTTCATGGGACGCGGCATTTCCGACATCGACGACGTTGCCAGCTTGCCGTATCGCTTTGTCGACGCGCCCGGCATGGTGCAGCTGAAAACCGTAGCCGGCGTGAAGAGCCCGGTCGAGGTGTCGGCTGAAATCCTGAAAGTCCTGCGCGCACGCGCCGAAACGGCGATGGGCGGCGAACTGGTCGGCGCGGTGATCACCGTGCCCGCGTATTTCGACGATGCACAGCGCCAAGCCACCAAGGATTCCGCACAACTGGCAGGCTTGAATGTGCTGCGACTGCTGAACGAGCCGACCGCCGCCGCGATTGCCTACGGGCTCGATAATGCTTCCGAGGGGGTCTACGCGGTGTACGACTTGGGGGGTGGCACCTTCGATATTTCCATTCTCAGGCTATCCAAGGGCGTGTTCGAGGTGCTGGCTACCAACGGCGACTCGGCGCTGGGCGGCGACGACTTCGACCAGCGCGTGTTCTGCTGGATGGTCGAGCAGGGCCGTTTCCAGCCGCTCTCCGCGGGCGATATGCGCCTGCTGCTGACCAAGGCGCGCGATGCCAAGGAAGCGCTGACCGAACACACCGAGGTGCGCGTCACCGCTGTGTTGTCGACTGGTGAAATGATGGATGCGACGCTGACCCAGACTGCTTTCAACGCCATGACGGCGAGTCTGGTCAGCAAGACGCTGGCCCCCACGCGCAAGGCGCTGCGCGATGCCGGGCTGGCCGTCGACGAGGTGAAGGGCGTGGTGATGGTCGGTGGTTCGACGCGCATGCCGTGCGTGCGTCAGGCTGTCGCCGACCTCTTCAAGCAGACGCCGCTGACCAACCTCGACCCCGATAAGGTCGTCGCACTGGGTGCCGCCATGCAGGCCGATGTACTGGCGGGCAACCGCGCGGGCGACGACTGGCTGCTGCTAGACGTGATCCCGCTGTCGCTCGGCCTGGAAACCATGGGCGGGCTGACCGAGAAGGTCATTCCGCGCAACACCACGATTCCCACCGCGCGTGCGCAGGAATTCACTACCTTCAAGGACGGCCAGACCGCGATGAGCGTGCACGTGCTGCAGGGCGAGCGCGAACTGGCGTCCGACTGCCGCTCGCTGGCGCGCTTCGAATTGCGCGGCATTC
>JBGSZD010000304.1:0-2059 GCA_041750575.1 Thiobacillus sp.
GGGTTCGGGCTGCGGCGCGGGCGGCTCGACCGCCACGGGCGACGACACATCCGGCAGCGCGTCCCACAAATCGACCATCACCGGCGCGGGGTGCTGCGTCTGCCACGACACCCCGAACACCAACAGCAACACGAATACCGCATGCACCGCCAGCGCCAGCGCGCCGGCCGCAAGATTGGAACCGGGTCGGGAGACGAAAGGGGCGTCTGCCGGAAAATTCATGGGGCCGGGCGGGCGAGCAGTCCGATACGCGTGATCTGGGCCTTTTGCAGCAGGCTCATGGTGTTCATCACTTCTTCGTAACGGACATTCTTGTCCGCCGCGATGACCACCGGCTGATCCGGCGAGGCCCGATGCAGCGCCGCGATTTCAGATGCCAGCGCCGATTTTGCCACCACACGTTCTTCGCTGCCGCCCGCGCGGTTGCGCAGCAGGTATTCGCCCGATTCCTTGATGATGACTTCGAGTGGTTGGGACGGCGTCTGCGACGTCTTGCCGACGCTCGGCAGAGCGACCTGCCCCGGGTTGATGAAGGGCGCGGTCACCATGAAGACGACGAGCAGCACCAGCATCACATCGATCATCGGCACGACGTTGATCTGGGCAACCTGCTTGCGAGCGCGACGGGCCATGCTTTATGCCGTTTTCGGGGCCTGGCGTTGCAGGATGTTGGAAAACTCCTCCATGAAGCTTTCCATGCGATTGGCTAGGCGGTCGATGTCGTGGGTGTAGCGGTTATAGCCGATCACGGCCGGAATCGCCGCGAACAGGCCCATCGCAGTGGCGATCAGCGCTTCCGCGATACCCGGCGCGACCTGTGAGAGCGTCGCCTGGGCAACATTCGACAGCCCGATGAAGGCGATCATGATCCCCCACACAGTGCCGAATAGGCCGACGTAGGGCGACACCGACCCGACGGTCGCCAGGAACGACAGATGCGATTCGAGGCCGTCGAGTTCGCGCTGATAAGTCGCGCGCATGGCACGGCGAGTGCCGTCGATGATGACATTGCCTGATAGCCCAACCTGCCGCCGCAGCTTCATGAATTCGCGGAAGCCGGCTTCGAAGATGCGCTCCATCTCGCCCGCTTCCTCGCGCTCGGCCGACACCCGCTGGTACATGGCATTGATGTCGCCACCGCCCCAGAATTCGCGTTCGAAGCTGTCGGTCACTTTGAGGGCGCGCTTCAGCGCGAACAGCTTGATGAAGATGTACCACCACGACATCATCGACGCGATCAGCAATAGCGCCATGACGACTTGCACCGGCACCGAGGCATGGATGACGAGATGGAGTAGCGAGAGGTCTTGACCGATTTCTGGGTTCACGTTGCGCGGCCTGCGGCTTGGAGAATGGGCGTGGGTATTTTAGCGGGTTTGAAACCGGCCGCGTCGACACAGGTGAGTTTCACCATGGCGCTCACCAACCGGGTTGGTCCCCGCATGATCGTCTGGCTGATTTCCAGGCTGGCGCCGCCAATTTTTTGCGGGCTGACCGACACCTCGAGTTGATCGTTGAAACGCGCGGGTGCCAGATAGTCGATTTCCACGCGCCGCACCACGAATACCACCCCCGCCTCGTCGCGCAACGCGTCCTGCTCGAAGCCCAGATCCCGCAGCCATTCGCTGCGCGCGCGTTCCAGAAAACTGAGATAGTTGGCGTAATACACCACGCCGCCGGCGTCGGTGTCTTCCCAATACACACGGACGGGCCACTGAAAAGCCATGCTCAAAACAGGTCGGGTTCGCTCGACGGAACGGCGATGCCGAGGTGGCGATACGCCAGCGGGGTGGCGATACGGCCTCGCGGTGTGCGTTGCAGATAACCCTGCTGGATCAGATAGGGTTCGAGCACGTCTTCAATCGTGTCGCGCTCTTCGCCGATGGCGGCGGCCACGTTGTCCAGCCCGACCGGGCCGCCCATGAACTTTTCGATCACCGCCGACAACAGCTTGCGGTCCATCATGTCGAGTCCTGCGCGATCGACGTCGAGCATCACCAGTGCGGCGTCAGCCACCGCGCCAGTGGCGTGGCCTTCGGCCTTCACCTCGGCGTAGTCG
>JBGSZD010000305.1:0-2557 GCA_041750575.1 Thiobacillus sp.
CTTCGTCGGCAAACAGGCCCGAGGTCGGGTCGAGCCCGACCCAGCCGGCGCCCGGCAGATACACCTCGGCCCAGGCATGCAGGTCGGTGAAATCGGCTTCCGGCCCGGAGGGGCCGTCGAGCGATTTCACGTCGGGCGTCAGCTGCACCAGATAGCCCGAGACGAAGCGCGCCGCCAGTCCCAGCTGGCGCAGGATCTGCACCAGCAGCCAGGCCGTGTCGCGGCACGAGCCGAGCGCTTTCTCCAGCGTTTCCTCGCATGTCTGGATGCCGGGTTCCATGCGGATGGTGTAGGCAATATCGTGTTGCAGGCGCTGGTTGAGCGCCACCAGAAAATCATTGGTGTGCACCCGTTCGCGCGGCACCTCGGCCACCCACGCCGCGAGCCGCTTGCCCGCTGGCTCGGTTTCAAGATAGGGGGTGAGTTCGCGCTTCAGCGCGGCGGCGTAGTCGAACGGCCAGTGTTCGGCGCTGTCTTCGACGAAGTAATCGAAGGGATTGATCACCGTCATGTCGGCGATCACCTCGACGTCGACCGAGAACTCGCGCGTCGCTTCCGGGAACACCAGCCGCGCCAGGTAATTGCCGAACGGGTCCTGCTGCCAGTTGATGAAATGTTTTTCCGGCGTGACCTTCATCGTGTAGGCCAGAATCGGCGTGCGCGAATGCGGCGCCGGGCGCAGCCGGATCACGTGCGGGCTCAGCGTGACGCGGCGGTCGAATTGATAATGCGTGGTGTGGCGTATTGCGACGTGGATGCTCATGGCGACAGACAGTATGCGGACTGTCTGTTACAAGCAAGGGACGCGCCAGGATTTTTTGGACTATGTTCAGGAGACGTGTCGATTTTGCCGGCACTGGTGCGTCGCAGGGATAGGGCAGCCGGAATCCGTCCGTTGCCGTTTTCATACAGGAGACATCCATGCGCTACATGATCATCGTCAAGGCCATCCTGGAATCCGAGCCCGAATCCAACCCGTGCCCCGACGATCCGGCCCTGCTGCTCGACGGCGCCGGCCTCAAGCCGAGTTCGAACGGCTGGCGCATCCGCTACGACGGCGAGCGGCGCAGTGTGATCGACGGCCACTTCGCCGAGATGCGCGAACTGATCGACGGCTACACCCTGATCCAGGTCGCCTCGCGCTTCGCTATCGTCGAGGTGCGCGAGTGCGCGCCGTGCTACGTGCAGTGAAGAGGTGGAAAGCGCGGTACCTTGATCGATGCAAGCACTTGTCGCTTCAAAGGAGAGACCCATGAGCCGTATCCGTGTCCTGGTGGGAACGCGCAAGGGCGCGTTCATTCTGACGTCCGACGTCGCGCGCCGAAACTGGCAGGTCGCCGGGCCGCATTTCGGCGGCTGGGAAATCTTCCACATCGCGGGCTCGCCGGCGAATCCGGATCGACTCTATGCCTCGCAGACCAGCAGCTGGTTCGGCCAGGTGATCCAGCGCTCCGACGATGGAGGCGAAACCTGGAACCCGGTCGGCAACGACTTTGCCTACGTCGGCGATCCGGGCACGCATCTCTATTACGACGGCACCCCCAAACCGTGGGCGTTCAAGCGCGTGTGGCATCTGGAACCTTCGCCGACCGATCCGGATACGGTATACGCCGGAGTCGAAGACGCCGCGCTGTTCCGCTCGACCGACGGCGGGCAGACCTGGCAGGAACTGCCCGCCCTGCGCGAACAGCAGGGCGCGAAGTGGATGCCGGGCGCCGGCGGCATGTGCCTGCACACCATCCTGCTCGACCCCGTGGATTCTGCGCGGATGTATGTGGCGATCTCGGCGGCCGGCGCCTTTCGTAGCGACGACGGCGGCGCGAGCTGGAAACCGATCAACCGTGGCCTGCACTCGCAATACATTCCCGACCCGGAAGCCGAAGTCGGCCATTGCGTGCACCGCATTGCGATGCATCCAACCCGGCCGGAGACGCTCTTCATGCAGAAGCACTGGGACGTGATGCGCAGCGACGACGCCGGCGATTCCTGGTTCGAGGTCAGCGGCAATCTGCCCAGCGATTTCGGTTTCGCCATGGCCGTGCACTCGCATGAGCCGGATACGGTCTACGTTGTGCCGATCAAGAGCGATTCCGAGCACTACCCGCCCGAGGGCAAGCTGCGCGTCTACCGCAGCCAGGCGGGCGGCAACGCCTGGGACGCGCTGACTGACGGCCTGCCGCAGGAACATTGCTATGTGAACGTGCTGCGCGACGCGATGGCAGTCGATGCGCTCGATCCCTGCGGTGTGTATTTCGGCACTACCGGCGGCCAGGTCTACGTCTCGGCGGATGCGGGTGACCACTGGCAGGCCATCGTGCGCGACCTGCCGGCCGTGTTGTCGGTTTCCGTGCAGACGCTGCCCTGAGCATGGCCACGGTCCGCGTCGCCTTGCCGTATCACCTTTACACGCTGGCGCGTTGCGGCAGCACGGAGATCGCGCTCGAACTCGCCGACCCGGTCACACTCGGCGCGTCAGGGATCGCGCAGAGCGAAGTGTTGCGACAATCGGGGGACGGCGTCATTCCTGAAGATACCTTGCGCGCGAGCAGCCTTGCCG
>JBGSZD010000306.1:0-2622 GCA_041750575.1 Thiobacillus sp.
GACAATCGCGGCGTCGGCGTCGAACACGTTCACCGCGTCGAGCCGCCCGCCGAGGCCGACTTCCATAATCGCCACGTCGACCCCGGCGTCGATGAACTGTGCCATCGCCCCCAGCGTGCCGAATTCGAAATAGGTCAGCGACGTGTCGCCACGCGCCGCGTCGATTCGTTCAAATTCAGCGACCAGTTCGGCATCGCTCGCGTCCTGTCCGGCAACGCGGACGCGCTCGTTGTAGCGCAGCAGATGCGGCGACGTGTAGAGGCCGGTCTTGTAGCCAGCCGCGCCGAGGATGGATTCGAGATAGGCGCAGGTCGAGCCTTTGCCGTTGGTTCCGCCCACGACAATGAGCGGAAAATCGGGCACCAGCCCCATCGCATCCTTGACGCGCTGCACACGCTCCAGCCCCAGTTCGATCGTATTGGGGTGCAGCTGCTCCAGCCGCGCCAGCCAGCCAGCCAGCGAATCAGGGCGTGCCCTAGGCGGCAAGCGCGGGGCGCCCCATCATCATCGCCAGCGTGGTCGCCAGTTCGTCGCGCATCTGGCGACGGTCGATGATGCGGTCGACGGCACCCTTGTCGACCAGAAACTCGGCACGCTGGAAGCCTTCCGGCAGTGTCTCTCGCACCGTCTGTTCGATCACGCGCGGACCGGCAAAGCCGATCAAGGCATTGGGTTCGGCCACAATCAGGTCGCCCAGCATGGCAAAGCTGGCCGACACGCCACCCATGGTGGGGTCGGTCAGCACCGAAATGAAAGGCAGGCGATGGCGCGACAACTGGGTCAGCGCGGCCGAGGTTTTCGCCATCTGCATCAGCGAAAACAGGCCTTCCTGCATGCGCGCGCCGCCGCTGGCGGAGAAACAGACGAAGGCCGAGTTCGACTCGATTGCCGCTTCCACGCCAAGGACGAAACGCTCGCCCACCACCGAGCCCATCGAGCCGCCCATGAACTTGAATTCGAACGCCGCCGCCACCACCGGCACTGCCTTGACGCTGCCGCCGATCACTACCAGCGCATCGGTTTCGGAAGTGCCGGCCTGGGCTTCCTTCAGGCGTTCGGGATATTTCTTGCTGTCCTTGAATTTCAATGGATCGAGCGGCGTCACCGCGGCGCCGATTTCATGCTGACCTTCAGCATCCAGCAACATCGCCAGCCGCGCGCGCGCGCCAATACGATGGTGGTGGCCGCACTTGGGACACACCTCCAGATTGCTTTCGAGGTCGGCGCGATACAGCACCTCGTTGCACGCCGGGCACTTGGACCACAGCCCCTCGGGCATGGATTTTTTGTCAGATTGCGCACGCCGCTTGATTTTCGGCGGCAGAATTTTCTGGAACCAGCTCATGATTGTCTCCGGTTATTTGGTTGCCGCGTCGACGCCGCGGCGCAAATCCAGCACCAACGCCCTCACGCGATTGACGCACTCGCCTTCCGGCGCGGTTTCGATTTCGTTCACGATGCGGCTGCCCACCACCACGGCATCAGCGATGCGCGCCACCGCCTCGGCGGTCGCCGCGTCGCGAATGCCGAAGCCCACGCCCACCGGCAGGCTGCAATGCTTGCGCACCATGGCCAACTTGCGCGCGACTTCCTCGGTATCGAGATTCGCCGAGCCGGTCACGCCTTTCAACGACACGTAATAGATGAATCCTCCGGCAGCAGCAGCCACCTGTTCCACCCGGGACTCCGGCGTGGTCGGCGACAGCAGGAAAATCGGATCGAGCCCGGCGGCCTTGAACACGTCGGCCACACCATGCGACTCCTCCGGCGGAATATCCACCGTCAGCACGCCGTCCACCCCGGCCGTCTTCGCCGCCTGGGCAAAGGTCTCATAGCCCATGCGCTCGACCGGATTGGCATAGCCCATCAGCACCACCGGCGTCTTGTCGTTGGTCTTGCGGAATTCCGCCGTCATCGCCAGCACGTCCTTCAACCCGACCTTGTTGGCCAGGGCTCGTTCGGATGCGCGCTGAATCACCGGCCCGTCCGCCATCGGATCGGAAAACGGCACCCCCAGTTCGATGATGTCCGCGCCGGCTTCCACTAGTGCATGCATCAGTGGCACCGTCAGCCCCTTGCCGGGGTCGCCGGCGGTGATGAAAGGGATCAGGGCTTTCTTGTTTTGCGCCTTCAGCGCGGTAAAGGTTTGGCCGATGCGGCTCATGGTTATGTCTTCTGAAAACAGATCGATTGGGTGGATGACAGGCTTACAGCGAAATCCCCGACACCTTCGCCACAGTATTGATGTCCTTGTCGCCGCGCCCGGACAGGTTGACCAGGATGATCTGGTCCTTCTTCATGGTTGGCGCGAGCTTCTTGGCTTGGGCGACGGCGTGGCTGGATTCGAGCGCAGGGATGATGCCTTCGAGCCGGCACAGGTCGTGGAAAGCCGCCATGGCTTCGTCGTCGTTGATCGCGACGTACTCGGCGCGGCCGGCGTCCTTGAGCCAGGAATGTTCCGGACCGACGCCGGGATAGTCGAGGCCGGCGGAGACCGAGTGGGTCTCGATGATCTGGCCGTTTTCGTCCTGCATCAGATAGCTGCGGAAGCCGTGCAACACGCCGGGGTGCCGGCGGAGAGCGGCGCCGCGTGCTTGCCGCTGGCGATGCCGGAGCCGCCGG
>JBGSZD010000307.1:0-2726 GCA_041750575.1 Thiobacillus sp.
CGCTGTACCGCGGCCGGCGTCAATGGCGCACGCCGGGCATCGTGTTGCCGGTCGGTGCGCTGGTTCTGCTGCTGGGCCTGTATGCCTTCGACGCCCATCCCGGCGAAGAACTGGGCTTGGCGCTGCTATTGCCGCTGGCGCTGCTGGGTGCTTCCGGACTGTTGAGCTTGCGGCGCGGCGCGGCTTATGCGCTGCTGTGGTTCTCCGTCATGCTGTTCGGTTTCATCGGGCTGGTGTTTTGGGTCTACTGGAGCGCGCACGATCTCGGCACGCCGGCGCGGCTGGCCGCGCGCCTCACCAAGCTGGGCATGCACGGCGTCGGCGAGTTTCGCCCCTGGGCGTTGGGTCTGGGTCTCGTTGTCACCCTCGCCTGGATCGTGTTTCTGGCGCGCGCGCAGCGGTCGCCGTTGCGCCCCATCCTGGCGTGGACGGCGGGCATGACCTTCATTTGGGTATTGCTGATGGCGCTGTTCCAGGCGCCACTCGACCAGCGCCTGAGTTATGTCGGCGTCGCCGACGAACTGGTCAAGCGGGTGCCGCCCGGGGCGTGCATCCAGACCCACCAGGTGCGCAGCCAGCAGCGGTTATTGCTGGCCTATCACAGCGGTCGCCTGTTCGCGCCCGCCGACGTTGGCTGCACCTGGCTGCTGGTAGAAACACGGCGCCGCGAAGTCGAGCCGTATCTCCCGCCCGAGTGGGTCAAGCAGTGGGATGGCGCGCGTCCGGGCGACCGCTCCGACCGCTTCCACCTGTATGCCCGCCACTGAAAAGATCGCCGCCGTCATTCTGGCAGGTGGCGAAGGGCGCCGCATGGGCGGCGCCGACAAGGGACTGATCGCGTACCGGGGGCGTCCGCTGATCGAGTGGGTGCTGGCCGCGCTGACGCCGCAGGTCGACATGATCGTCATCAGCGCCAACCGCAATTTTGATCGCTATTCGGCATTGGGTCGCCGTGTGCTGCCCGACACCCTGCCTGGTTTTCCCGGCCCGCTCGCGGGCGTGTTGGCTGCTTTACAGGCGGTGGAGGCAGGCTGGCTGCTGGTCGCGCCGTGCGATACGCCGCATCTGCCCGCCGATCTGGCGAGCCGCCTGCTGGCCGCGACACGACAGCAAAATGTGCCATTGGCGGTGGCGGCGGACGAGGCGCGTGTACACCATAGCTGTTTCATCGTGCGTACCGACCAGCGTGAGAACCTGGCGGCTTTTCTGGCGAGCGGCGAGCGAGCGGTACGCCGCTGGCAGGCAAGCCTGGCATCCGTGACGGTGCGTTTCGACGCGGCCTGTTTCGCCAACCTCAACCAGCCGGGTGACCTTGAGGTTTAGCTGGCGTCAGCCAAATCAGCCCTGACGACTTTCGGCAATCTGCGCGCAATACTGCTGCAGGTGGTCCGGCACGCCGGGCGGACACACGCCGCAGCCGCGGTTGCCCGGCACGGCGTAGTCGATGAATTTGGGGTAGGCGAGATTCAGCTCGTTCATGATCGCGACGAATTCCTCCAGCGTGCGCTCGCCGCCGAGGCGCGGGTTGCGCGCTTTTTCCTGGCCGATGGTGGTGATGCGGCGCTGCTCGTAGTCGTGCGCCGGGTAGACCAGCGTATCGTCGTCATAGGCAAACAGCTTGCCGCGTACCGAGCGATACAGCGCCGCCGGATCGCCGCTCTGGAAGTCGGTGCGGCCGCAGGCCTCGATCAGCAGCGCATCGCCGCTGTAAAGCCGGCCGCCGTGAAAGTAGGCAAAGTGATTGTCGGTGTGGCCGGGTGTGTGGATCGGCGTCAGTTCGACCGAGCCCATCCGAAACGGCGTGCCGTCGACGATGCCGACATCGGTGCACGGCAACGCATCGAGCGCCGGGCCGGCGATGCGGCAGCCGGTCATTTCTTTCAGCTTCTTCGCCGAGGTGATGTGGTCGGCGTGGATGTGCGTTTCCACCGTGAACGAGAGCTTTAAGCCTAATTGGGCGACCTCGGCAAGGTCGCGCTCCCAGGTTGGCAGCACGGGGTCGAGCAGCAGCGCCTTGCCGGTTTCCTCGCAGCCGAGCAGATAGGTGTAGGTGCTGGAAACAGGTTCGAACAGTTGTTTGAAAATCATGCGAGTCTCTCGATGGCCGGGTCAGGTTGCGGCCAACACTTCGTCCAGAAGTTCCACCCAGTGTCGCACCGGGATATTGCTGCCCGATTGCAGGTGAGTGAGGCAGCCGATATTGGCGGTGACGATCAACTCGGGCTGGCCGGCTTGAAGATGGCCGAGCTTGCGGGTTTTGAGCTGGTTGGCGATATCGGGCTGCAGGATCGAATAGGTGCCCGCCGAGCCGCAGCACAGGTGTTTCTCTGCTACTGGGGTGAGCTCGAAGCCGGCGTCGGCGAGCAGCGCCTCGACGCCGCCGGTGAGTTTCTGGCCATGCTGCAGGGTGCAGGGGGGGTGGTAGGCGATTCGTTTGGTGAGCGGTGCTCCCGCTTCGCGGGGATAAAAGCGGTGAGCGGTGCCCCCAAGGGATACCGTCCCCGGCACTGGACGTCCCGGGGACATAAGTGGTAACAGCGCTTTGCGTTCGGCCAGTAGCAGTTCGGAAATGTCCTTTGTCGTAGCCGACACGCGCGCGGCTTTTTCGGCGTACGCAGGGTCGTGGCGCAGCAGCCAGCCGTAGTCTTTCACCATCACGCCGCAGCCCGAGGCGGTCATCACGATGGCCTCCACCCCAGCGTCGAGATGCGGCAGCCAGGCGTCGA
>JBGSZD010000308.1:0-5369 GCA_041750575.1 Thiobacillus sp.
CCTGGTCGCCGCCGCGCCACAAGCCGCCACCCAGCAGGCGCGCGCCGCCGGCAAACAGCCAGCTATAGAGTTCGTCGAACCAGTACTTGTTGACGAGCATGCTGTGGATGAAGCTGAAACGCTTCGCAATCGCCGCCGGGATATCTGGCCGCTTGAGGTAGAAGAAGGCGGACAGCCCCACCCCTGCTGCTGCCAGCCAGAACGGCAGCGTCGTGATCGCGTGCAGGCCCATCGCCACCGCGCCGTGGAATTCCTGGTTGAGCTCGTGCATCACCGGATGACGGTCGGCAACGTAGATCGCGTTGCCGAAGAAATCGCCGAACAACATCGGCTCGATCGTCATGTAGCCGATGGCGAGCGAAGGCAGCGCCAGCGCGAGCAAGGGGCCAGTCACCACCCACGGCGTTTCGTGCGGTGTGCCGCCGTGATGACCATGCTCATCCTGCCCGTGGCTGTCGTCGCCATGATGGTGCGCGTTATGAAAACGCTCCTTGCCGTGGAACACCAGGAAATACATGCGGAAGGAATAGAAGGCGGTGACGAAGACTCCGATCAGCGCCGCCCAGTAGGCGATGTCAGCACCCGGCAGGTGCGACAGCTTCACCGCCTCGATGATGCTTTCCTTGGAATAGAAGCCCGACAGGAAGGGCGTGCCGATCAGCGCCAGCGAACCGATCAGCGAGGTGATCCAAGTGATCGGCATGTATTTCTTCAGGCCGCCCATGTAGCGGATGTCCTGGTTGTGGTGCATGGCGATGATCACCGAACCAGCGGCCAGAAACAGCAGCGCCTTGAAGAAGGCATGCGTCATCAGGTGGAACACCGCGACCGAATACGCCGATGCGCCGAGCGCGACCGTCATGTATCCGAGCTGCGACAGCGTCGAATACGCCACCACGCGCTTGATGTCGTTCTGCACGATGCCGAGGAAGCCCATGAACAACGCGGTGATGGCGCCGATGATCATGATGAAGCTGAGCGCCGTGTCGGACAGTTCAAACAGCGGCGACATGCGCGCGACCATGAAGATGCCCGCGGTCACCATCGTCGCCGCGTGGATCAGCGCGGAAATCGGCGTCGGGCCTTCCATCGAATCGGGCAGCCAGACGTGCAGCGGAAACTGCGCCGACTTGCCCATTGCGCCGATAAATAAAAGTATCCCGATGACACTCATCAGCAGCCATGGCGTGCCCGGCCAGATGGTAATGGTCTGGCTGGCGAGTTCGGGCGCCTTGGCGAACACCGTCGCGTAATCGAGCGAGCCAAAATATGCCAGCACGAGGCCGATGCCGAGGATGAAGCCGAAATCGCCGACCCGGTTGACGAGGAAGGCCTTGAGGTTGGCGTAGATCGCCGTTTCCTTGGTGTACCAGAAGCCGATCAGCAGATAAGACACCAGTCCCACCGCTTCCCAGCCGAAGAACAACTGCAGGAAGTTGTTGCTCATCACCAGCATCAGCATCGAGAAGGTGAACAGCGAGATATAGCTGAAGAAACGCTGGTAGCCGGGATCGTCGTGCATGTAGCCTATGGTGTAGATATGCACCATCAGCGAGACGAAGGTGACGACCAGCATCATCATCGTGGTGAGCGAATCGATCAGGAAGCCGACCTCGAAGCGCAGGTCGCCCAGCACCATCCAGGTATAAACCGTGCCGTTGTAAGTGTGGCCGGCCAACACATCCTGAAACACGAGCACCGAAGCGACGAGCGACACCGCTACTCCGGCGATGGTGACCATGTGCGAGAGCGTGCGGCCGATCAGCTTGCCGAAGAGGCCGGCAACCAGGGCGCCGAACAGCGGCGCCAGCGGCACGATCAGATAAAGCGTCTGCATGTCCATCCGCATCAGCCTTTCAGGTGGTCGAGGTCATCGACGTTGATCGTGTGGAGGTTGCGGAACAGCACCACCAGAATCGCCAGGCCGATGGCCGACTCGGCGGCGGCGACGGTGAGGATGAAAAAGACGAAGACCTGGCCGTGGATATCGCCCAGGTAATGCGAGAACGCGATGAAGTTCATGTTCACCGCCAGCAGCATCAGTTCGATCGCCATCAAGAGGATGATCACGTTCTTGCGGTTGAGGAAGATGCCCAGCACGCTGATGGCGAACAGGATGCCGCCCAGCACCAGGTAATGCGATAGGGAAATCACGCGCCCTCCTCCCCTGAATCCTGACCCCTGACCCCTGGCCTCTTTTCGGCCTGCATTTTCACAATCCGCAGACGGTCGTTGCGCTTGACCTTCACCTGCTCGGCCGGGTCGATGTACTTGCTGTCCTTGCGGCGGCGCAGCGTCAGCGCGATGGCGGCGACGATGGCGACGAGCAGGATGACCGCGGCCAGTTCGAAGGCGTAAACGTAGTCGGTGTACAGCAGGCGTCCGAGTTCCTTGGTATTGCTGTAGTCGGCAGCGTGCGGCGCGGGCGTGCCCATCACTTCCAGTCCGAAGTGACGGCTGCCCAGAATCAGCGCCATTTCAATCACCAGCAAGACCGAGACAAAACCGGCTAGCGGCAGGTAATCCCAGAACCCTTCGCGCAATTTATCCAGATTGATATCGAGCATCATCACCACGAACAGGAACAGCACCATCACCGCGCCGACGTAGACCAGCACCAGGGTGATCGCGAGGAACTCGGCCTCCAGCAGCATCCATAGCCCGGCGGCGGTGAAGAACGCCAGCACCAGAAACAGCGCAGCGTGCACCGGGTTGCGCGCGGTAATCACGCGCAGCCCGGCAAACACCAGGATGGCAGCGAAGAAGTAGAAGATCGCGGTCGTGTATGTCATATTGTTTTAGCGATACTTGGCGTCGTCGGCGCGGTCTTTCGCGATTTGTTCTTCGTACTGGTCGCCAATCGCCAGCAGCATCGGTTTGGTGTAATACAGGTCGCCGCGTTTTTCGCCGTGGTATTCGAGGATGCGCGTTTCGACGATCGAATCAACTGGGCAGGATTCCTCGCAGAAGCCGCAGAAAATGCACTTGGTCAGGTCGATGTCGTAGCGCGTGGTGCGACGGGTGCCGTCTTCGCGCTGTTCCGACTCGATGGTGATGGCGAGCGCGGGACACACCGCTTCGCACAGCTTGCAGGCGATGCAGCGTTCCTCGCCGTTGGGGTAGCGGCGCAGCGCGTGTAGGCCACGGAATCGCGGGCTCTGCGGCGTCTTCTCTTCCGGATACTGCACGGTGATCTTGCGCGCGAACAGATGACGCCCTGTGAGCATCATGCCGCGCAGCAGTTCGATCAGGAGCAGGCTGCCAAAGAAATTCGTGATCCGTTTCATGGCGCGCTCAGTGGAAGAGATGACCATACGGCGTCTGCATCATGCCGCCGACGACGACGATCCAGACGATGGTGATGGGGATGAACACCTTCCAGCCCAGGCGCATGATCTGGTCGTAGCGGTAGCGCGGGAAGGTCGCGCGGAACCAGAGGAACAGGAACAGCACGAAGCCGGTTTTCAGCAGCCACCAGAGGATGCCGTCGGGAAGGAAGGTCAGCGGCGACAGCCAGCCACCGAGGAACATCAGCGTGGTCAGCGCTGCAACCAGGATCATGTTGGCGTATTCGGCGAGGAAGAAAACCGCGAAGGCCATGCCGGAATATTCGACGTGGAAGCCAGCGACGATTTCGGACTCGCCTTCGGCAACGTCGAACGGTGCGCGGTTGGTTTCTGCCACGCCGGAGATCAGATACACCAGAAACAACGGGAACAGCGGCCAGATATACCACTGGTGCAGCCCACCCGCCTGACCCCGCACGATGTCGACGAGGTTGAGCGACTGCGCGGCCATCAGCACGCCGACCAGCGCGAAACCCATGGCGATTTCGTACGACACAATCTGCGCCGCCGAGCGCATTGCGCCGAGGAAGGCGTATTTGGAGTTGGACGCCCAGCCCGCGATGATGACGCCGTATACGCCCATCGAGGTGATCGCCATCACGTACAGCAGGCCGGCGTTGATGTCGGCCAGCACCAGTGTGTCGGTGAACGGAATCACCGCCCAGGCGGCCAGTGCGGGTGCAATGGCCAGGATGGGGCCGAGGATGAACAGGCCCTTGTTGGCACCGGAAGGAATGATGATTTCCTTCATCAGCAGTTTCACCGCATCGGCGATCGGCTGCAGCAGGCCCTGGAAACCCACGCGATTGGGGCCGATGCGCACCTGCATCCAGCCAATGATTTTCCGTTCCGCGTAGGTCAGGTAGGCGACACCCAGCATCAGCGGCACCACCAGCACCATGATCTTGATCAGCGTCCAGACGACGGTTTGAATAGCGGTCCAGTCCATGCCCATGCTCTCCATCACACCGGCTCCGCCGTGATCGGGCCGAACATCGGGCCCAGCCCCGCCGTCAGCGGATGGCCGCTGGGCACACGCACGCAGTTGTCGGGCAGCAGGTCGTCGCGCTGCACTTTCAGGGTCAGCGCACTGGCGGTCTGGCGCACCGAGACACGACCATTTTCCGTGAGGCCGAGTTTCTCGATCAACCGGCTATGCATGCGCGCGACCGGCAACGCAGCGTCGAGCGTCATCTGCAGCGAGGCTGAGCGGCGCACCACGGCATCGGTTTGATAAATCGGCACTTCCGCCACCCGCTCCATGCCTTCCTGTGCTTGTGCGGGTGTCGCCATCACGCCGCTGATTTCATTATTCAGGTAGGCCTGCACATTGCCCGTCGGCGTATCGCCAAGCGCATCGCGCAGCACGTCCTTCGAATCGTTGTGATCGAACCCGGCCAGGCCCAGCAGGTTACCCAGTACGCGCAGCACCTTCCAGGCCGGACGCGTTTCACCGAGCGGCTTGACCACGGCGTTGAAGCTCTGCACCCGGCCTTCAGTGTTGACGAAGGTGCCCGAGGTTTCGGTCCACGGCGCAATCGGCAGCAATACGTCAGCGTAGTCGAGCGACTTGCCCTTGTAGGGCGACATCACCACGACGAATTCCGCCGCATTGATGCTGGCCATCGCGCTTACCGGATCGTGGGTATCGAGCTCGGCTTCGACGCCCAGCAGCAGATAGGCGCGCAAGGGCTGCGCCAGCATCTGCTGCGCGTTCATGCCTTTGACCGCAGGCTGGCCCAAGGGTCCGCATCCTGGAATCGCGCCGACCGCCACCGCACCCACGCTATTGGCCGCTTCACCCAATACCCCGAAGCTGGCGCCCGAGAGTTTCGCCACTTCCTGCGCCAATGCATGAATCTGCGAATAGCCTGGATGGTGCTGCGCCATGTTGCCAAGGAAGACGGCGCGCGCTTCTACTCCTGAAGAACCCTGGCCGCCGCCCGACAGGCTCTCGGCCATTTTGCGTGCCGTGTCGTCGGCCACGCCGTACGCCGCGATGGCGGGCACCGGCTGGTTCTT
>JBGSZD010000309.1:0-4242 GCA_041750575.1 Thiobacillus sp.
CCGGCTGGATGCCCTGACCATTGTCTGCGACGGTGACCAGCAAGCCATCGGGTTCCCTGGACAGACTGAGCTTGACCCGCGTGGCGCGCGCATGTTTCGCCACATTGGTCAGTGCTTCCTGCACGATGCGGAATACCGCGATTTCGGCGTCCGGGCCGAGCGGAATAGCCTCGTCGGGCGCACTGAGTTCGAAAGAGATATCGGAATTGCGGCTAAAGCGCTTGAGCTGCCAGTCGATGGCGGACACTATGCCGAAATCCAGTACCGGCGGCCGCAGGCTGGCGGCAATGCGGTGGGCTGCTTCGATCGTCTGGTCGGCAATATCGTCCAGATAAGCGGTGCGCTGGAGCAGGGCGGTCTCGTCGGGCGGCGTATGCCGCATCAGCCATGACAGGCCGATCTTGATGGCGGTGAGATTGCCGCCCAGGTCGTCGTGCACTTCGCGCGCGATATTCAGCCGTTCCTGTTCCTTGACCGTTTCGACATGCGCGGTCAGTGCGGCGAGCTGCGCCCGTGAGCGCCGGTTTTCCGACTCGGCCAGCTTGCTGTGCGTGACGTTCAGCATGATGCCGTCCCAGATCGGCCCGTCCGGCGACTCGCGCTGGCTGACACGGATGTTGACCCACTTCACGTCCTTCCAGGCCTCCACCCAGATGCGCCCCACCCAGTTGAAGGTCATGTGGCCGCCGCCTGCCGCATCCAGGCGCTCCAGATAATCCGCCTTGTCTTCTTCCAGGATCAGCTTGAAGAAACGTTCCGGGTGGGCGCGCAAGGTGGCGGCCTTGATGCCGAGCAGCTGCGCGGACTGCTCGCTGACATAACGCAGTTCGGTGTTGCCGTCTTGCGTGCGCTGCACCTGGAACGCCATGCCCGGGATGCGGGCGACGATGGCGCGCAAATCCGAGGTCGAATGTTCCAGCGCATGCCGGCTGGCCTCGCGTTGGCTGACATCGTTGGCGATGCAGATGAATACCCGCTTGTCGTGGTCGATCGAGCCGAACAGCCGGGCCTCAACCGGATAGCGGGTGCCGTCACGGCGGCGGCAATGTACATTGAGTGTGGAGCGGCGTTTATTACCGTTTCTCAATAAGCCAAGCAGCGCGTTGAATGCGGACTCATCCTCGGGGGCAATCAAATCCAGCGGCGTCAGCTTTCGCAGTTCCTTGAGCGGATATTGCAGATTGTGTGTCGCAGAGGGGTTGGCCTGGACGATCTTCAGGGTGTCCGCGTCAAAGAACAGAACCTCGGTGGTCGATTCCTGCAGAATCGCCTTCAACAGCGCGTCTTCGTCGGACGCTTTGGATGAACCCATATTTCCCCCGTTGGCTGAAACGACGACGCTCGCGGTCGTCTTGCTCGCGCCATTATCGACGGAAATGGTTTTCCCGGTAGCCCATCTTGAAAGCCGGGTTAATTCCCCACATCTACTAAGCTGATTAGTGAGGGATTGCCTTATGCCGACCATCCGACCCGCTGCCGTTGCGGGCATGTTCTACCCCGATAGCGCAGTTGTGCTCAAGCAGACGCTGATCGACCTGCTGGCGCAGTCCAGGCCGGCCAAGTTGTCGCACCTGCCGAAGGCGCTGATCGTTCCGCATGCCGGCTATATCTATTCGGGTGCCGTTGCCGCCAGTGCCTATGCCCTGCTGGGCGAGTTGCGCAGCCGCATCCGTCGGGTGGTGCTGCTCGGCCCCACCCACCGCGTGTATGTGAGGGGGCTGGCGCTGCCCGAGTCGGAGTGCTTCGCCACCCCGCTCGGCGATGTGTCGCTGGATCGCGAGGGGATGCGGCGCCTGGAAGGTTTACCGCAAGTGACTCGTAGTGCGGCGGCGCACCAGATGGAACACTCGCTGGAAGTGCAGTTGCCATTTCTGCAGCAGGTGCTGGGCGATTTCCAGCTGTTGCCGCTGGCAGTGGGCGAAGCCACCGCCGAGGAGGTGGCCGAGGTGCTGGAGCACGTCTGGGGCGGCAACGAGACGCTGATCGTGATCAGTTCCGACCTGTCGCATTTTCTCCCCGACGCGCTGGCGCGCAAGGTGGACGGCGGAACCGTCGAGGCCATTCTGGCGCTGGATCCGCATCTCAGCCACGAGCAGGCCTGCGGGGCTACGCCGGTCAATGGCCTGATACTGGCGGCCAAGCGGCATGGATTACACCCGGTGTCGCTGGATGTACGCAATTCCAGCGACACCGCCGGCGATCCCGAGCGGGTGGTGGGCTATGCCGCCTTCGCTTTTATGCCTGAGCCAGACACAGACCAGCCGGACGCGGAGAAAGGCGCGACGCTGCTGAAGCTGGCGCGTTCGGAAATCGCCTCGAAACTGGGGCATACGGTGGAATTGCCTGCGCCGGCCGGCTGGCTGCTGGAACCGGGCGCGAGCTTCGTTACCCTGACCCGGCAGGGCGACCTGCGCGGCTGCATCGGCACGCTGGAAGCGCATCGCCCGCTGGGGGTGGATGTGCGGGAAAACGCAGTGGCGGCCGCATTCCGCGATCCACGTTTCGCACCGCTGAGTCGCGCGGAATTCGACGATATCCGCGTCGAGGTGTCGCTGCTATCGCCGACTGAAGCGCTGGCGGTGAGCGATGAAGCCTCGGCGCTGGCTGCGTTGCGGCCACATATCGACGGCGTGGTGTTCGAGTATGGCCATTACCGCAGCACGTTCCTGCCGCAGGTGTGGGAGCAACTGCCCGAGCCGACCGAATTCCTCGCGCACCTGAAACGCAAGGCCGGCCTGTCGATGGATTTCTGGTCTGAAAGCGTGCGCCTGTCGCGCTATACCGTTAGCAAGTGGAAGGAGGCTGTCGCATGAGCATCCCCGAATCGCATTATCCGGCGCGCTGGTGGCACGCGCTGCCGGATGGCCGCATCCAGTGCGACCTGTGCCCGCGCGACTGCAAGTTGCACGAGGGCCAGCGCGGGTTGTGCTTCGTGCGCAAGATGGAAGGCGGGCAGATGGTGCTCACCACCTACGGTCGCTCGTCCGGCTTCTGCGTCGATCCGATCGAGAAGAAACCGCTCAACCATTTCTATCCCGGTTCGTCGGTGTTTTCATTCGGCACCGCCGGCTGCAACCTGGCGTGCAAGTTCTGCCAGAACTGGGACATCTCGAAATCGCGTGAGACCGACACGTTGATGGACCAGGCATCGCCCGATGAGATCGCCGCTGCGGCGGAGAAAAGCGGCTGCAAGAGCGTGGCCTTCACCTACAACGACCCGGTGATCTTCGCCGAATATGCGCTGGACGTGGCCGACACCTGCCATGCGCGCGGCCTGAAAACTGTCGCGGTCACAGCCGGCTACATCCACGAGGAACCGCGCCGCGTCTTCTTCGAGAAAATGGACGCGGCCAATGTCGACCTCAAGGCCTTTACCGAGGATTTCTATTTCAAACTGACCGGCGCGCACCTGCAGCCGGTGCTCGACACGCTGGTGTATCTGAAACGCGAGACAAATGTGTGGACCGAGATCACCACGTTGCTGGTGCCCGGCCACAACGATTCCGACGCCGAACTCTCGGCGATGAGCCAGTGGATCATGCGCGAACTCGGCCCCGACGTGCCACTGCACTTTTCCGCCTTCCACCCCGACTGGAAGATGCGCGACGTGCCGCCCACGCCGACATCGACGCTCACCCGCGCGCGCGACATTGCACTGAAGGTCGGGCTGCATTACGTCTATACCGGCAATGTGCACGACACCACGGGCGGCACGACGTTCTGCCCAGGCTGCCATGAACCCCTGATCGTGCGCGACTGGTATCGCATCGACCAATACAGCCTCACGCCGGACGGCCATTGCCCACATTGCCGCACCGCCCTTGCCGGCCATTTCGGCGCGTTCAGCCATCCCTTCGGCAACCGCCGCATTCCGGTTGCCCTGCATCGGGAGGACCGGCCATGAGCACATCCACCCTGGTTCACATTCCCACCGGCGGCATCACTGTCGAAGGCATGCTGGAGATTCCCGAGCACGCCGTCGGCTTGGTGCTGTTCGCCCATGGCAGCGGTTCGTCGCGCCATTCGCAGCGCAACAACTATGTTGCCGGCGTGCTGCGCGAAGCCGGTGTCGGCACGCTGTTGATGGATTTGCTGACGCCCGTGGAAGATCGCGATTATTCCCGCCGCTTCGACATCGGGCTGCTGACGCAACGCCTGCTGGAAGCGGCGCGCTGGGCAGGCGCGCAACCCACCACCCGCGATGTGCCGCTGGGCTTCTTCGGCGCCAGTACCGGCGCCGCT
>JBGSZD010000310.1:0-5535 GCA_041750575.1 Thiobacillus sp.
CACAAGCGCTATCGGGACTGCGCCGTCGGGACATTCGGGCCATGAAAAAGGGGCGCCGCTGTCATACGCCGCTCACCTTGCCGCGCGAGGATGGTCATTCCTGGCCAAAAGGTGAATGACATGAATATCAAGGACACGGCACTGGAAGAACAGGCCGATCAGCTGGCGGAAGAAGCGCTACACGAACTCGGCGAGACGCCACTCGACGAGCCGGATGAATACGCCGAGCAATGCAATTACGCGGGCTGCTACCCGTGGCTGGAAGCGGTCATCTGCGCGCACCCGCACGACAACCCCATCCATCCGATCGCGCACGACGACGCTAGCGACCTGGACGCGGATATCTACGGCTGATCCGGATCGCCGCATAGTCGGTTTTCTTTATACCTCGCCCATGCGCGGCCCGCATCCGCAACCGCCGCCCCGATAAAGCTCACACTTACCCACCCCCTGCCACCGCCATCGATGCGGCGGGAACAGGCCTTGCTTGCACAACCGACTGTTGCCGGTTTCCGACGACAACCCAAAAAAGACCCGCCATGAGGCGGGCCAAAGGTGCGCGTGAACGCATTCTGTCTGCGTACTCCGGCGGTGTGGGCCGCCGGGGTTTCACGCTAGAGACTTGGCTTCGTCAGCCATTATCTTTTCGAATCATTTCTGGATTGTTAACTACGCCATGAGCTTCGTGGCTCCGCGGCGACGCGCCATCCAGCCGACCAGGCCCAAACCGGCCAGCATCATGGCGTAGGTTTCGGCTTCGGGCACCGGGGTGACGGCGACGGTGCCGATGGTGAGGCCGGCGTATTTCTTCTCGACGAAGGCGAGCGAGTCGGCCGAGAACGCCGAAGCGATAATGATGTTTTCGAGCGTGACATTGATCGCGCTCGCGTCCAGCATGGACACATCGGCGGATGCGCTCGCCGTCCAGTTGTGCGTAGGCAGGCCAACGGTAGTCATGGCAACCTGCGAGGCAATGGGGGCAGTGAGGTCGGTTGACGGGGCAGCCAGGTCGAACACGCGAATCTGACCGCCGACATTCACCGCGCTGCTTGGCCCGAGCAACAGATAATCGCCACGTTCGAGCAAATTCGCGCTGCTGAATTCGTAGCCATTGTGCGTGGCGACTTTGATGTGAACGGTCTCCTTGGTCAGTCCGAAAGCGCTGCCATTAAACGCCTGAGCGTCAAATTTGGTCGGGGTGAAGAACAAGGTATCGCCCGACACGCCAGGGGTACCGAACAGGCCGAGCAGGCCATCGTCGAAAGTGAAATCGACAGTGCTACCGAACAGGGTGACGGGGGCTGCGGATGCAGCTCCCGACAGAGCTTGGCCGAGCACCAGCATGCCGGCGGCCAACAGTTTCACGCGCTTCATGTAACGACTCCTTTGTTGTGGATGAGGTGGAAAAATCCAACGCTGCCGCCCGCCCACCTGCTGCGCGACGCGGCACCTGAAAACGGTGCGGCGGCCATTGCGGCCTTGCCGATTTGTCTGCCGGCAAACCGGCAAACAAGACTCAGCGCACGCCAAAGGGGAAGCGAAAGAACGCAACGCCGATCGGCGTGCGCATGAGACGTCGTCGGACTAATGTCCGACGACACAGCTGCGGACAGGGCATGGGAGATACCCGGTCCAGACGTCCAACTACCGACGCCCACTGCTATTCACGCGCACTGCTTGCTACTTTATTTTGTGCAGCTTGTCGGGCCGGGATGCCGGTTCTGTCGTCCAGCCTGCCCCGCCCTGCTGCTTATCAACCACTTGTCATTCGCCTTGCGGCCAATCTCCTCCTGCCTGTTTCCAATACACCGGAAATCCAGGCTCACGCGCACGTCGAAACGGAATCTGCAATAGGAAATTCGGCGCAGCACCGTCTCGGCGTGCGCGTGAGATATCGTCGAAAAAAACCGACGATCACAGGACATGACAAACCCTGGGAGAGGGCTTGTCCGGACATCGAAATTGCGGATGCCCACTGCTATTCACGCGCACTGCTTGTTGCTTTATTTTGTACAGCTCTTGTTCGGTCGTGGCGCCCTGGATCTGTTGTCCGGGTGCTGCCTCGACTGTGGTGAATCATATCGGCCGAATATTTCAGGGCGTCGTGCCTGGGCACCGTTCCGCATGAGCTTTTTGGCTCATGCGGGCAGTGCGTCGATACGCATGCGACAGTCCAGCGGGCCAGAAAAATAACAGGCGGCCCGAAGGCCGCCCGTTCTCACCGCTCACTACTCACCCATTACTTCATCGACTTGCGACGCGCTGCTGCAAAACCAACCAGGCCGAGACCCGACAGCATCATCGCGTAGGTTTCGGCTTCGGGTACGGGCGTCACGGTCAACCTGCCAAGGATGCCGTCGGCTTCCTCGTTCGGGCCCGCGGTGAAATACAGGCTGTCGGCGTCGCCCAGGGACCAGCCGTTGCCGAAGGTCAGGCCCCAGATGCCGTCGATGGAAATGACGTTGCCATCGGCATCTTTCAGGTAACCCAGGGATGCCCCGGTAGCGACGTCGTAGGCGGCGATGGTGCCGTCGCCGAAGTTGGCCACCAGCAGCGCGCCGCCAAATGCGCCCCAATCCTCGGGCGCAATGACCATGCCCCATGGGTTGTTCAGCAGCGCGTGGTCGGTGTAGTCCTGCAACACGTTACCGTCGCGGTCGTAGGCGACGATGCGGCCGATACCCGGGCCAGGGACTTCCTCGGTAGGTTCGTCGATTTCCAGGGAATTTTCTGTCCAGGCGACATAGATGCGGTCGTCTCCCAGCACCTGTACGTTGAAGGGCATCCAGGTCTCCGAAAGATCGGCAGGGCGCGCGAAGGGCGTGCTGGCGCTGATGTCGTTCCACTGGTTGTCGAAGGTCATGATGTTGCCGTTGGCGAAGTCGGCCACGTACAGACGGTTGTCGGCCACCGGGTTGCCGCTGCCGTCTGTCGTCCAGTGATCCACGGTCATGGCCACGCCGTTGAAGCCGGGGCGACGCTGTCCGGGGGTTTGCGTTCCGGGCACGATGGTGCTGGCCTCGGAATAGTCCTTCACCACCACCGCTTCCAGCATGCCAGGGTCGGTCTTGGTCCGCCAGGCGTTGATGGTGCCGTCCTGGGTCACGAAGATGAACTTGGCCGCGCCTGCGTCATTGCCGTAGGCGGTGCCGTTGGAGTAATTGATGGCCGGACCTTGCACAAAGAACTCCACCGGCTGGCCGGCGAAGTCGCTGGCGGCGTTGTAGACCTGCCCGGTGACCTGGGCAATGCCGTCGCTGCCCGTCTCATACAGTTGGTTGTCCCATGAGCTGGTGACGATGGGAACCACCTTCAGACCATCCTGATACATGGGAATGTCGGCGCCGCCAATGATGGAGCGGTAGACGTCGCCGATGTAGGTGGTGGTGGTTCCGGTACCGGCATTGCTGGTCCAGATGTGGCCGCCGGCGCCGGGCGGACGTAGGGCGATGCCCCAGGGATTGACCAGGTAGGGATCCACCATAAAGGTGGGGTTGTACTTCGCATCGTTGGCGACCAGGATGGTCTGCTCGTATGCGTTGGCGCCCGCGGAAAACGCGTTCGCAGAAAACAGAAGGCTCAGCGCCGAGATCAATACGCTGGACCGAGAAGGTGCCGTCTTGAACATGCTCATACTCCTCAATGGCATTGTGGCTGGCTTGCCGCGAGGCTGGCTGGCTAGGCATATCAAAAAATTCGCCGTGACGAAATGCCACGGCGAATCCGCTTAACTCGCCCGCCCGCGCCGGGGCAACCCGGAACGGGCGAACGTCGCGCTCAGGCTCAAGCCTGGCGACGACGGCGGGCCATGAAGCCCACCAGACCCAGACCGGCCAGCATCATGGCGTAGGTCTCGGCTTCCGGCACAGCGGTGATCATCATGGTGCGATCGATGCCGTCAGCCGGGTGCTGGACGTTCACGTAGGCCTTGTTGGGATCGTTCGGGTCGAAGTACAGACCGGTGAGCTCAGAGCCCGGGGTGCCGTTGGAGGCCCAGCGTGCAATGCCTTCACCCGCGTCGGCGAGGTCGCCGTCGTGGTTGAGGTCCATGGCGATCCAGATGTCGTCGTCATCGGCGCCGTTGCGGTCTTCGATGATGTAGATGTTGCCCGCGGCATCGATCGACACGTTGTCGGCGTTGCGCAGACCGCCACCGGCGGCCAGACCGGTGCCCAGATCGATGGTGCTGGAATCGGCGAACAGGCTGACGACGCCTGTGGTCAGATTGAGGTTGTAGACGCGGCTGCGGCCATCGGTCGTGTTGCCGTTGGCGTCGGAGTCAGTGGTGGCGAAATACAGCAACTGGTCGCCGTTGGCGAGGTTCTGGATTTCCATGTCTTCCGGACGGTTGTAGCCGGTGCCGAGAATGCTGGCGACGTCGGCGGTGGCGCGACCGTCGATGGTGCCGTCGTTCGCAAGCACAGACACGCCGGCGATCGCACCGCCGTTGGCTTCGGTGATCGCAACCCAGCTCGACGCGCCGGTAATCGCAGGACCGTTGTTACCTTCGAACTGACCGCCCGCGCCGACCTTGAGCGCAAACGTCTGGCCGGCGGCGAAGTAGTCGTCGCCAGTAGTCGCGTTGGGATTGGCCGAAACGTATTTGTAGATCGAACCGCCGTTGAGTTCGTCGACAAAATACATCGCCTTGGTGTTGTCGAAGGCAAGTCCTTCATGCGAGACGCGCGGGATCACCGAGCGCTGCACGAAGTTACCGCCGTTGGCGATCGCCGTGGTGGCATTGGTCACCTCGAACAGGCGGCCCTTGGTGCTGCCTGTGCCCCACGACTCTTCAGCCGTCAGGTAGCCGCCCCAAGGGGTCCAGCGCGACGCGTCGCCCGCGACGAAACCCTGGGCGCCCGGCGCGACGATGGTGACGGCGCGGGTGTTGTAGTTGGCATCCTGCAGGTCGATGCGCATCACGCCGCCGGTGCTGGTTTCGAACGGCATGAACAGATAGCGGCCGGCGTCAGGGCCTGTTTCGTTGGACGTGATCATGTCCCAGACGCCTGAGTTGGAACCGGGCACCAGGGTGTTCTGGGTCGCGCGGTCGGCGATCGTGACCTGACTGAAGTTGGGGCTGGACAGCGTGAGCGGCGTTGTGGGCGTGGCGGTCGCACCGGCCGAGCTGGTCAGCGGGGTGAAGTTGTCGAACAGCGTATCGGCTGCCTGGGCGCCACCGGCGATCGCGACCAGCGCGAAGGACAGCATGACGTTGAGTGGCTTGCGTGCAAACATGGAAGAACTCCCTAAATTGATGGATTTGCAGAGGATCGTGACTGCCTACTCCCGCAGGCAGTCACGATCGAATGTAGCCATCGCCTGTTACATATTTCCCCAGTTTGAACTGGGGAAATATGAGCCGTTCGGCACGAGGAGATGGCGGGGCGCAGTCTTACAGCCCCAGATCGCGCACCGGATCGATCGCCGCCGCGTTCAGTCCCCTGAGCGTGGCAAGCGGGCGGAACGCGCCGGCACCCGCCGCACCATCGGCATCGATTTGCACGCTGACGCCGCCGCTGACGTTGATCACGC
>JBGSZD010000311.1:0-5894 GCA_041750575.1 Thiobacillus sp.
GCAGGTCGGTTTCGGCCAGCACGGAAAATTCGCGCATCTGGCTCTCGATGCGGCCCGAGGGCAGTTCGGTATTCTGGCTGCGCAGCGCGGTTTCCACGTCCTGCACCGTCACGCCCAGCGCCGCCATGCGGTCGGGGTCGAGCCACACCAGCATGGCGTAGCGGCGCTCCCCACCGATGATGACCGAGGCGACGCCCGGCAGGGTCTTCAGCTGGTCGGCCACCACACGGTCGGCGTAGTCGGTGATTTCCAGCGGCGACTGGCGGTCGCTGGAAAACGCCAGCCAGATGATGGCCTGGGCGTCGGCCTCGATCTTGGCGACCACCGGGTCGTCTGTTTCCTCCGGCAGTTGTCCGCGTACCCGAGCCACGCGGTCGCGGGCGTCGTTGGCGGCAGCTTCGGGGTCGCGCGACTGGATGAATTCCACCGTGATCTGGCTGACTTCCTCGCGGCTCACCGATTTGATGGTGCGGATGCCCTCGATGCCGGACAACGAATCCTCCAGCGGTTTGGTGACCTGACTTTCCATCACCTCGGCGGAGGCGCCGGGGTAGACGGTGCGCACCGATACTACCGGTGCGTCGATGTTGGGGTATTCGCGAACAGGCAGGCGGTCGAAGGCAATCAGGCCGATCAGCATGATGAGCAGGCTCATCACGGTGGCCAGCACCGGGCGGCGGATGGATAGGTCGGAGAGGATCATGAGGCGGTCTTCGTGGAGCGTTCCGGGATCAGCGTGGCTTGCCGGCCTGCATCTTCTTCATCATCTGCGCCGCCTGATCCAGCGTAACGACCGGCACGCCCGGGCGCAACTTGATCTGGCCGTCAAGGATGACAGTGTCGCCCACCTGCACACCGGTGACGATTTCGACCCGACCCGGTTCGCGCTTGCCCAGCGTGACCTTGCGCAGTTCGGCCTTGCCGTCGACCGCCAGAAAAACGTAGCTGCCGTCTGGACGCGGCACGATGACCTGCTCCGGCAACAGGATGGCACTGGTCTTGCCGCCCAGGTCGGCGGTAGCCCGGGCGAACATGCCGGGCTTGAGTTGCCCTTTCGGATTGGCGATGCGGGCGCGCACTCTGACATTTCGACTAACCGGGTCGACTACGGGATCGATGGCGTGCACCTTGCCGCTGAAGCTTTGTCCGGGCAGCGCGTCGATGGTCAGCGTGATCGGCAGGCCGATGCGCACCAGCGGCAGATAGGTTTCGGGTACCGGCACTTCCAGTTTGAGGTTGCCGATCGCGTCCAGCCGCACGAGGTCGTCGCCCTTGTTGACGTAGGCGCCGGAGCTCACTTGTCGCAAGCCGACCAGTGCGGAAAACGGCGCATGGATCACGGTTTTGTCGAGTGCCACCTGCTCCTGCCGCAGGCGCGCGCGCAGGATGTCGAGATTGGCACGCGCTTCATCGAGCGCCTGCTTTGAAATGAAGTTCTGCGCGACCAGTTCCTCGCTGCGTTTGTAACGGCTTTCCGCCAGCTTCATGTCCGCTTGGGCGGCGGCCACGCGCGCGCGCTGCTCGGCGGAATCGAGCACCACCAGCACCGCGCCCTTTTTCACCGGCTGACCTTCCTTGAACAACAATCTGGCGATGCGACCATCGATTTCCGGGCGCAGCACTACGCTGTCCTCGGCAATCAGCGCGCCCACGGCGTTGACCGTGCTGGACACCGGCGAGGCGCTCACCTTCATCATGTTGACTGGAATAAAGGGCGGACCGCCGGCTTGGGCGAAGGCGAGAACCGGAACGAACAGCAGGATGAGCAGGACTTGCATGGCAGATTCCGCAAATAGATCAAAGATAGTCGATGGTAGCGACGCTTGTCAGTTCCGTGCCGAAACCAAAACCGCATGGGCGAGTCAACTTCGCATACCCGTCGTGTAAGGATCGCACGAATGGCCCGACAGTTTGAGTACAACCGTCAGATATAGGAAGAGCCATGCTGATACGCCACCTGGACGACATCCTCCCGTCCGAAATCACCCCGCCTGAAATCTACCGTGAACGTCGTCGCTTCATGCAGGGCATGGGGGCGTTGGTGGCCGGTGCGGCGCTGGGTACGATGGGAGACGCCAGCGCCGGCGTCAAACTGGCCGGCGTGCGTGCCAGTGCCTACAAGCTCGACGAGGACAGGACGCCGTACAAGGACATCACTACTTACAACAACTTTTACGAGTTCGGCACCGACAAGCGCGACCCGTCGGAAAACGCAGGTAGCTTGCGCACCCGCCCGTGGACGGTGGCGATCGAAGGGAATGTGCGCCAATCCAGAACATGGGACATCGACGCGCTGCTGAAGCTCGCCCCGCTGGAGGAGCGTGTGTATCGCATGCGCTGCGTCGAGGGCTGGTCGATGGTGATTCCGTGGGTGGGCTTCCCGTTGCGCGAAATCATTCGCCGTGCCGAGCCCACCGGCAACGCCAAATACGTCGAGTTCGTCACCCTGAATGATCCCAGGCAGATGCCGGGGCAACGCGCGCGCGTGCTTGATTGGCCCTATGTTGAAGGCCTGCGGCTGGACGAGGCGCTGCATCCCTTGACGCTTCTGGCGGTCGGCCTCTACGGTGAAGTGCTGCCCAACCAGAACGGCGCGCCGATCCGCCTGGTGGTGCCGTGGAAGTACGGCTTCAAGAGCGCCAAGTCCATCGTCAGAATCCGCTTGGTCGAAAAACCGCCGCTCACCGCCTGGATGAAAGCCACCCCCGATGAGTACGGCTTTTACTCCAACGTCAATCCGCAGGTCGACCATCCGCGCTGGAGTCAAGCCAGGGAACGGCGCATCGGCGAATTCTTCAAGCGCGAGACCCTGATGTTCAACGGCTACGGTGCGCAGGTTGCCCAGTTGTACCGCGGCATGGACCTAAAGAAGTTCTTCTGATGGCGGCTTTCCTGCGCAACCCCAAATTCTGGGTTTTCGGCATTTGCCTGTTGCCGCTGGCGCGGCTAGTCGTGCTGGGGACAACGGGCGGACTGGGGGCCAATCCGATCGAGTTCATCACGCGTTCCACGGGGACCTGGACGCTGGCCGGGCTGATGGCGACGCTGTCCGTCACCCCGCTGCGACGGCTGAGCGGGCGTGCCGATCTCATCCGGTATCGGCGCATGCTGGGCCTGTTCGCCTTCTTTTATGCCAGCCTGCACTTCGTCACCTACATCTGGCTGGATCAGTTCTTCGACCCGGCGGCGATTGCCAAGGACATTGTTAAGCGTCCCTTCATTACGGTCGGCTTCACCGCTTTCGTGCTACTCATTCCGCTTGCCGCGACCTCGACCCACGCCATGATGCGTCGGCTGGGGCGCCGCTGGCAGCAGCTGCATCGCCTGGTTTATCTGATCGCCCTGTTGGGCGTGATCCACTACCTGTGGCTGGTGAAGAAAGACATCACCGAGCCGCTGATTTACGGTAGCGTGCTTGTGGTCTTGCTGGCCATGCGACTGACTTGGGGGGCGAGCCTGCTTCAGGCTGCTCGAAATCGTCTGGTACCGACGCGCTGAGACGGGGCTCACGGGCTGGGGCAAATAAAAAACCGGGAGCAGGCTCTGGGCTGAAATAAAAAACGGGGGCTAAGCCCCCGTTTCAGATTGGGCAATGCCCGACCTGTTTAAAGCCCGAACGGCTTGATGACCGGTACCGCCGGTGCGGGTGCAGGGGCCGGAGCCGATGCGGGTTTGGCAGCAGGAGCCGCTTTCTTCGCAACAGGCTTCTTGGCCGGTGCCGCTTTCTTGGCTACCGGTTTGGCCGCAGGCTTCTTGGCTACCGGCTTGGCGGCGGCTTTCTTGGCCACGGGCTTTTTAGCGGCGACGACCCTTTTAGCCGGCGCTGCCTTCTTGGCCACGGGCTTTTTAGCGGCGACCTTTTTGGCTGCCGGCTTGGCGGCGACTTTCTTGGCTACGGGCTTTTTGGCTGCCGGTTTTTTGGCGGCGACGACCCTTTTAGCCGGTGCTGCCTTCTTGGCCACGGGCTTTTTAGCGACGACCTTTTTGGCTGCCGGTTTGGCGGCGGCTTTCTTGGCTGCCGGCTTGGCGGCGGGTTTCTTTACTGTTGCCATATAACACTCCTTAGAAGTTGAACACATTCACTTACCACTACAGCTTGATGCCACGTGCAGTCAGAATTTGCACTTCCAAAGCGTGGTACCGATAGGCGACCTGCTTGCCCGAAACCCGCTAGACACGGGCGATACCGAGGCTCCGCTTGGTGAGCCTCATTCTAGTTACTTTTCTCGGGTGTTCAATGGATAGTCAATAAGTCGCGAAAATATTTTCGCATAAAATGTCGCAGTCAAGCAAAATGTATCGGACCGATACTAAAAACAGGGAGAATTCCATTTTGGCTTGCTCAGCTTAGACTCAATAACAAAGCCGTTCTCCGGACATAAGGCTGCTCTGGGTTTCGCGATCTCTGATGGGATATATTTTATTCTTGTCGATCAGGATTTCTGCCGCGCGAGGGCGTGAATTGTAGTTCGATGCCATGCTCATGCCATAGGCTCCGGCCGAAAGCAGGGCCAGCAGGTCACCTTCCTCGATCGCCAGATCCCTCGCAAAGCCAAGAAAATCGCCGGTCTCGCAGATCGGGCCGACGATGTCGTAGCGTTGAGCGGGCGTTTTCCGCTGATCGACGGCGACGATTTCGTGGTACGCCTCGTACAGCGCCGGGCGCATCAGATCGTTCATGGCCGCGTCGACGATGGCGAAATTCTTGTCTTCGCCCGGCTTCAGGTATTCGACGCGGGTGAGCAGCAGCCCCGCATTGCCGACCAGCGAGCGTCCCGGCTCCAGCAGCAGTTTCTCGCGGCGTCCGGCGAAACGGGCCGCCAGCGTGCGGCCGTAAGCCTCAAGATCGGGCGGCGTCTCGTCGCGATATCGGATGCCGACACCGCCGCCAAGGTCGATGTGATGCAGCGCGATGCCCTCGGCGGCCAGCGCGTCGACCAGCGCCAGCACGCGGTCGGCGGCATCGGCCAGGGGCGAAAGATCGGTCAGCTGGGAGCCGATATGGCAATCGATGCCGGTGATTTTCAGGTTTGGCAGGCTGGCCGCCAGGCGATAGAGTGCGGGCGCGTCGGTGATCGGCACGCCGAACTTGTTTTCCTTGAGCCCGGTGGAGATGTAGGGATGGGTCTTGGGATCGACGTCCGGATTGACGCGGAACGACACGGGCGCGACCTTGCCCAGCTCGCCTGCCACCCGGTTGAGCCGATGCAGCTCGCTGACCGACTCGACGTTGAAGCAAAGGATGCCGGCTTCAAGCGCCGCGCGCATTTCATCCGCGGTCTTGCCGACGCCGGAGAAGACTATCTTTGGGGCGTCGCCACCCGCGGCCAGTACGCGGGCGAGTTCGCCGCCGGAGACGATGTCGAATCCCGTGCCAAGTCGGGCAAACAGGTTGAGGATCGCCAGGCTGGAATTGGCCTTCACCGCGTAGCAGATCAGGTGAGGGGTAGTGGCAAACGCATGGGCGTAGGCCTGGTAGGCGGAGTCCAGCGCCTGCCGGGAATAGACATAGAGCGGCGTGCCGAAACGTTCGGCAAGTGTGTCCAGGGCCACGCCTTCGAGATGGAGGCGGCCGTCGATGCGATGCAGGGTATTCAATTGGAGGTCCGTTGCGGTGCGGGGGGATTTTCGGGAAGATACAGGTCACCCTTGGAGCCGCAGGCTGTCAGACCGAGCCCGCAGAGCAGCAGGGACACTATATATAGGGTGCGCAGTTTCATGCGCGAAATGTTAGCACGGGACACCATGACGAAAACAGTAGTGTCCGGTTAAATTGAGCCGCACAGGCTGTGAAGCCACTATCGATGCGGGTTTTGAGCGATTCATGGGTGTCCACGATTTGAATTTCAATTTGCACATTTGCGATGCTTCCGGGTTTGATGAACCTGGAGTAA